>NZ_JBUDPI010000069.1:0-13636 GCF_054919635.1 Halochromatium sp.
GTTTGCTGATGCTCGCCCAGGCTGAGGCGATAGGCATAGTAGCGCGGGGTTGGATCTTGAAGCAGGGTGCCATCCGCGCGCAGCCGTTGCAGATTTGCGCGGGCCTTGGCATAGACCGCCTCCGAGTACGGGTCGGTGTCGTCGGGGAGGTCGACCTCTGCCCTGGAGATGTGCAAGAAGCTCAGTGGTCGACCTTCCACCATTGCCCGCGCCTCGGCGGTGCTCATGACGTCGTAGGGTGGCGCGGCAACCTCTGTAGCGAGATCGGCGCGGGGTCGAAGGCCGGCGAAAGGGGCGATCAGGGCCATGCGGCGCTGCCTCAGTTCGGTGGTGGAGCGTAGAGCAGGCCGCCCTGGGTCCAAAGCGCGTTCAAGCCGCGCTTGATATTCAGTCCCGAGGCCTTGCCAAGATTGCGCTCGAAGAGCTCGCCATAATTGCCGACGGCGAGGATGACGCGATAGCCCCATTCGGGCTCGATGCCGAGCGCCTTGGCCATCTCGCCATCGAGGTCGAGCAGGGTACGCACGGCATCGCTCTGCGCGCGCGCCTTGGCCGTGACGACGTTATCTGAGCTGATGCCCATCTCTTCGGCATTGATCAGCGTGTAGAGCGTCCAGCGCACCAGATCGAGCAACCGCGTCTCTCCCTTCACGACGGCGGGCGAGAGCGGATCACGTGAGATCACCTCGGGTAGGATGCGCTGGCTCTCGGGCTGCTCGAGCTGCGCGCGGACGGCGTAAAGCTGAGAGCGGTCGGTCGTCAGCGTCGTGCACTCACCCTCGAGGTAGGCCTTGGTGGCGGCCTTGAGGTCAGGAAACTGCTTCAGCTCCATCGGCATCTGATGGCGCTTGAAGTAGCGTTTGGCGTTGTCGATGCTGGTGGTGTCTGCGATCGCACAGATGCGGGCGTCGCCGAGCTCGAGGGTGCTCAGCGTCTCGGTGGAGCGCGGCACCATGAAGCCTTGGCCATCATAGTAGAGGATGGCAGCGAAGCTCAGGCCTTGCGTGAGGTCGCGGGCCTGAGTCCAGGTGGTATTGCGTGCGAGCAGGTCGATATCGCCTTGGCGAAGCGCATCGAAGCGCTCGGCGGTGCTGAGGGGGATCAGCTCGACCTTGTCAGCCGAGCCAAGCGCAGCAGCGGCGACGGCGCGACAGACGTCGACATCGATCCCGCTCCAGTCACCGTCGTCGTCGCGATAGGAAAGGCCCGGGATCTCGCCATTGACGCCACAGCGCAGCAGTCCGCGCTCGCGGACCGCATCCAGCTGGTCGGCGGCTACCGTGAGCGGGGCCAATAGCAGCGCGAGCACCAGTGTGCCGAGCCTGTAGATTGAGTGTTGCATCGATCGAATCCTCTAGTCGCTGCTCACCAAGACATCAAGGTCCACTGAGGCACTTGCATGTCGAGGCCGGGTCGTCCACGGTTCCATTCCATATCACCGGAGCCGTCGGTATCGACCAGATAGTAGGGTGCGCCGGCCGTCGGCGTGATCCGGATCATATAGACGTTGTTGTTGACACTGAACTCCTCGACGGTGCGGTTCTGATAATCGCGCACCCGTACCTGAGGGGCGATATCGGCCTCTGTGACGCGCAGGTCGAGCTCGCTCAACGATGGCTGCGACCAGCCAGTGGTCGCGAGGGTCGCGGCATAGCCAGCGAGCAGACCGATCGCAAGTGAGCGGTGGGGCCAGAGTCGACGCATGAGCATTCCCGGCAGTCTGAATCAGACTTGATCATACCAGGAACGCCAAGCGGATCGCTGCTTGGTCAGGGCTTTGGCATGGCTTGGTCAGGGCTGGCGGTGATCGTCATTCGCGCTCTTTTCCCCGGTGCACCAGCGGCTCACCCATGGATGGGCATCGTCCCAGGAGTCCTAGCCGGACTGGCGCAGCGCAGTCAGGGGCGGGCGTACCAGCAGCCCGTAAGTCCCGAGGGTGCCGGCGGCACCCACCAGGACACCGCTGCCGAGCACACCGCCGATCCAGAGCCAGGGATTGAAGGCGAATGGCAGCCCGAACAGCTCCCGTGCTAGCACCCAGCCGGTCAGCTCGGCGAACAACGAGGCGATCAGCCCGGCCAATAGCCCAGCCGTGGTCAGCTCGACCGCAAGCGCCAATAGGAGCTGCCGACGCTGAGCCCCCAGTGCCCGGAGCACGCCGTGCTCGGCGCGCCGCACCGCTAGACTGGCCTGGATACCGGCGTACATCACTAGCAGGCCCGCCAGCAATGTGAACAGGAAGACGTACTCGACCGCCTGAATCCCCTGGCGGATGATACCCTGCACCTGCTCGAGCAGGGTGCCGACATCGATCAGCGTCACACTCGGAAAGGCCTGCATCAGCTCCGGGACCAGGAATTCGTCTTCATCCGGCAGATAGAAGCTCGTGACATAGGTCGCCGGCTCCGCTGCGAGCAGCGAGGGCGGGGCGATGACGAAGAAGTTGACGTTGAAGCTATCCCACTGCACCTGACGGAGGCTGGTCACCGGCGCCTCGATCTCCCGGCCAGCGACCCAGAAGCTTAGGGTGTCACCGAGCTCGATCCCGAGCGTCTCGGCGATGCCTTCTTCGACCGAGAATTGGCCCGGCGCCTCGGCCTTGGCCCACCAGCGCCCGGCGATGATCTCGTTCTCGGCCTGCGGCTGCAGCGCGAAGCTGAGATTGAACTCGCGCTCGGCGAGCCGTTGCGCGCGCGGCTCTTCATAGTCCTCCTCAGGCACCACCCTCTGGTCATCAATGGCTTGAAGGCGGCCGCGCACCATCGGGAAGACGCCCGAGGATTCGAGGCCGCGATCACTCAGAAAGGCTGCGAGTGCATCGACCTCGTCCGGCTGGATATTGATCAAGAAGTGGTTGGGGGCGCCTTCGGGCAGGGTCTCCTGCCAGCTGCGCAGAAGGTCGAGGCGCACCACGGCCAACAGCAGCAGCGCCAGGATACCAAGCCCCAGGCCGACGATGCTCAGCACGGCCGCGGTCGGCCGGCGCGACAGTCCCGCGAGGCCCAACCGCCAGATGCCGCGGACGCGGCCGGCCGCGAGTCCGGCGAGCCAGACCAGTAGGCCAGCGATCAAGCCAAGCACGAGCACAGCCGCGGCAACCCCGCCGAGCAGCTTCCCCGCGAGGGCGGCATCGCCGGCCTGCCAGAGCATCAGCAGGGCCAGCGCACCGATCGCGCCGCCGGCACTGATCGCGACCGAGGCTCGGGGCGGCCCCAGGTCGCGCCGCAGTACCCGCAGCGGCGGCACATCGGCGAGCTGCAGCAGTGGCGGTAGGCCAAAGCCGGCCAGTGCCACCAAGCCTGTGCCTAGACCGACCAGCGCCGGCGTGCTACCGGCAGGCGGCAGCTCGCCCGCGAACCAATCGGCGAGCAGGGCGGCGAGCCCAAACTGGGCTAGCCAGCCGACTGCAATGCCGACGACGCCAGCCACCAGGCCGAAGAACAGTAAGCGCAACGCAAACACTCGGGTCAACAGGTGCCGTGGCGCCCCGAGACAGCGCATCACCGCGACGGCATCGGTTTGGCGCTCGACCAGCCGCCGGCTTGCAAGCGCCATGGCCGCGCCGGCGACCAGCAAGGTGGTCAAGGCCGCCAGATGCAGGAAGCGACTGGCGCGATCGACCGCCGATTCGAACTCAGGGCGCGCATTGCGTGCATCGATCAGCTCCGCATCTGGCGGCAGCCGCGTCGAGACCCAGGCGCGGTAGTCGGCGATGCTGTCCGCCTCACCCGCGATCAGCAGCCGATGGCGGACGCGACTGGCCTCGCCCACCAGCTCGGTCGCTTCGACATCGGCCAGTGCCATCATCACGCGTGGCGCGATCTGGAAGACGTTGCCGCCACGGTCGGGCTCATAGGCGATGACGCCGGTGATCGGCAGCTCGCTCGCGCCGAGGGTCAGCCGGCTCCCGGGCTGTTTGCCGAGCACGTGCAGCAGGTGCGGTTCGACCCAGACCTGCCCAGCGTCGGGGCCGCTGGAGGACGAGATTTCGGTTGAGGTGGCGCTTGATGCGGCCGTCGAGCCTGCGGGCGACGCTTCGTTGGAGGCTGTCTGGGAGCTGCTGCCTAGAGTCGTCTGGGAAGCAATCGAGGAGGCGTCAACGTCGGTCAGGCGCTCGCGTAGCCGAAGCTCGCCACGCAGCGGGTAGCCGGCATCAACCGCCTTGACCTGCACCAGCTGACTGGTCTCGCCGGCGAAGACGACGCTGCGAAAGCTTAGGGTGCGTGCCAGCGCAAGACCACGCGCGCGGGCCTCGGCGGCGAGCGTCGCGGGGATGGGGCTGGTCGCGTCGATCGCCAGATCGGCCGCGAGCAGCTCGCTGCCCTGGCGCTGCATCGCTGTCTCGATGCGGTCGGTGAAGAAGCCAACAGCGGTGATCGCGGCGACCGTCAGCACGAGGGCGCTGGCGAGCAGGTAGAGCTCGCCGCTGCGCCAGTCACGACGCAGCAGGCGCAATGCAAGCCGCCAGGCGGCGATTGGGCTTTGGACCCTATTGACTCCGCCGCTCGCATCCTGAGGAGACGCATTGAGGCTGCTGCTCATGCCATCACCTCAAGTCGCCCAGCGCTCATACTGAGCCGGCGGTCGCAGCGGCGGGCTAGGGCGGGATCATGGGTGACCAGGACTAGGGCCGCTCCAGCGTCCTCACGCAGTCCGAACAACAGATCGATGATGCGCCCCCCGGTGGCCTCGTCCAGATTGCCGGTCGGCTCATCGGCGAAGAGTACCTCGGGCCCCGGCGCAAAGGCGCGTGCGATTGCCACCCGCTGTTGCTCGCCACCGGAGAGCTGGCGCGGATAATGCCCGCCTCGTTCGCTCAGCCCGACGCGCTCGAGTGCGGCCTCTGCGGTGTGGCGTGCAGAGCCGGCGTCGACGGCGCTGGCGAGCTCAAGCGGGAGCAGGACATTCTCGAGCGCGGTCAGGGTCGGGATCAGCTGGAAGCTCTGGAACACGAAACCGACGCGACCGGCACGCAGGGCCGCGCGCGCATCCTCATCCAATGGCTCCAGCGCGCTGCCGCAGAGCTCGACCGAGCCACTGCTGGCCCGATCTAGCCCGGCGAGCAGCCCAAGCAGCGTCGACTTGCCACTGCCGGAGGCGCCGATGATCGCCACGGCCTCGCCGGCTGTCACCGCGAGGTCGACACCGGCGAGGATGCTGAGCGGGCCGCCCGGGCCCATGACCTGCTTGGAGAGGTCAACCGCGCGACAGATCGGGCTGGCCGAGACAGCGACGCCTGGCTTGACTGGCGCTGGCTCGGTACCCTTGACCTCATTGTCGCTGAAAGCCTCTTTATTCGGAGCCTGATCCAACATGCTGCGTGTTCTCCTGATCATTCTGCTGTCGCTGCCGCTGGCCGCCCCCTCAGCATCCGCTCGCCAGGAGCCGAGCCCGGAGCCAACGAGGGACAACCCTGTGCTGCTGGTGCTTGGAGATAGCCTGAGCGCGGCCTATGGTCTGCCCTTGGACCAGGGCTGGGTGAGTCTGTTGCAGAGGCGAATCGTTGAGCTCGAGCTCCCGCATGAAGTCGTCAACGCGGCGATCTCTGGTGATACCGTTGCCGGTGGTCTGAGCCGGTTGCCGGGCTTACTGGTCGAACATGAGCCGTCGATCCTGCTCATCGAGCTCGGCGCCAACGATGGGCTTCGGGGCTTCCCTCCCGCCAAGATTGAATCCAATCTAGTCAGCTTGGTCGAGCAGGCCCAAGCAGCCGGGGCGCGCGTCGTCGTGGCCGGTATTCGTCTGCCTCCGAACTATGGTCCGGCCTACACCGAGCGCTTTCAACGACTGTTCGCAAATGTTGCGAACGAGACCGGCGCCGCGCTGATCCCGCGCTTGCTCGCCGATGTCGCTGAGGTCCCCGACCTGATGCAGTCCGACGGCTTGCACCCAACCGCCGAGGCGCAGCCGCTGATCCTTGATAACCTCTGGTCGGTGCTGCTGCCACTGCTCAGAGACACCGATTCAGTGCCAGAGCGCTAGGAGGTTGCCATGAACCGACTCTTTTCTCTGCTGCTCGTCCTCGGCGTTATGGCCTTGCTCGGCGCCTGTGCAACCGGGCCGGGCGTGAGCGGGCGAGAGTCCTACGAAGGGCCGGCCGCGGCGGGCGTCGTGCGTCCCCCAGGTGCCGCCGGTGCTACGATCCAGCGCCGGCTGGTCTCGGGGCTCGAGTCCAGTGGCGCCTTCGCGGGCCTCTATCCCCTGGATTCGTCGCAACAAAACACCGAGGTCGAGGTCTTGATCGAACCGCTGGTGATGGAGTCGCAGTTAGGTCGTCGTGGCTTCGAGCGTCTCCAGCTCCAGGTTCGTGCGCTCCGCAAGAATGACCCTAGAGACGGTTTCAACAAGCAGTACCGAGGTCAGGCGTCGGGCAGTCGCGATGCTCTGGATGACATCCTAAAGCCGCTGGGACGTGATCTAAGGCGCCGCTTCGGCGCCAAGCCCGTCTATTGAAAGGTGGCGAGCGGCAGAGATTGCGGGGAGCGGAGCAAGGCCGGGGGGGCAAGACTGCGAGCAAGGCTGCCAGCAGGGCTGGGGAGCCAGTCAGGGACAGGATGCGCCAAGCTGCTCAGATGGCGTATCCGGGACGCGCCTGTTATCGGAAGCGGCGCAGGTACCACCATTCGAACAGCCTCTTGAGCCAGTGGAAGACCACTGAGCTCGGCAAGATCAGATTGTGCTTGGGGGTCCGGGCGACCAGCATCCCGCGGTCATTGGCGTCGACGATGCAGAGCAGCTCGACCTTGAAGGTCTCGCTTGGCCTCTTGCCAGAGAGCTCGGCAATCAGGTTCTTGGCGGCGGCGCCTGCTTGCAGATCGGCCATGTGCGCCTGTTTCGGCATCCAGTCCGGTCCTGGGAAGCTGCCGGAGTCGCCGACCACATAGGTCCGCTCGAAGCCAGGTACCCGGCATTGGCCATCGGCCTGCACCAGTCCGCCCGGTGATCGCGGCAGGTCGGTCTCGTCGAACCAGCTGTTGCCGGTCATGCCGGGCATGAAGATGATCAGATCGGCCGGGAATTCGCCGCCCTCGGTGACGACCTTCTCCGCCGTGAACTGCGTCGGCTTGTGGCCGAGATGGGTCTCGATGCCGACCCGATGCATCTCATCGAGCAGCTTGTCGACCGCCTTTGGGCCTAGCCGGTTGCCGGGCCGCTCGGCTGGTGTGAAGAAGATGATGCGGAAGCGCTCGCGCCGACCTTCCTTGCGCAATTGTCGATCGAGCCCGAACAAGAACTCGAAGATGGGTCCGCCGCGCATCGATGCGGGCTCCTTCGGGTTGCCGGAGAAGCCCATCGCGACGGTGCCGCCATCCATTGAGCGCAGACGATCGCGGATCAGCTCGGCCGCGGCGATGCCCTCGCAGGGCGTGATCGCGTGCTCGATTCCGGGCAGCTTCTTGATGAAGCGCCCACCACTGGCGATGATCAGGCCGTCATTCTCGACGGGGCCAGCATCGGTCTGTAACACGCGGCCGCCGTTGCTCAGGCCCGTCGCTGACGCGGCTAGGTGCTTGGCGCCCATCTTGCGGAAGAAATGGCTCAGGTCGAGCCGAAGATCTTCGCCGCTGCGCAGCCCGCTCGGCACCCAGATCAGGCCGGGATAGTAGACGAATTCGCGGCTTGGGCTGACGACGGTGATCTGGCCTTTGAAGCCCTGATCGCGAAGGGTCTTCAGGGACGTCAATGCTCCAAAGCCAGCGCCGACGATGGTCACAGCTTGCATAAGGGTCTCCAATGCGAATCAGTCGTTCGGAATTGAGCGTTCTAGGCGCCGATTTCTAGGGCTTGACCAACGGCTTAATGAGGTCGCATACTGATCGGCTACGTCCGCAGAGGGCGTAACTCCTTGCTCCACAGCACAGTTGGTATCGCTGGGGGCTTCAATATCCGTGAGGAGCATTATGCGTCATTACGAGATCGTCTTCCTGGTTCACCCGAGCCAGAGCGAGCAGGTTCCAGCGATGCTGGACCGCTATCGCGCGAATCTGGAGGCTCGCGGCGGCCAGATCCATCGGTTAGAGGATTGGGGGCGGCGTCAGTTGGCTTACCCGATCAACAAGATCCACAAAGCGCACTACGTGCTGATGAATGTGGAATGCGATGCTGAGGCCTTGGCCGAGCTCGAGAGCGCGTTCCGCTTCAACGATGCGGTGTTGCGCAACATGATCATTAAGCGTGACGCGGCGGTCACCGAGCCGTCGCCGTTGCTGAAGAGTGGTGACGAGCGTGAAGGCTCGGATGATGACGGCGGAGAGCGTAGTGAGCGTCGCTCAAGGCGCTCCGATGAGGGCGGCGATGAGTCGGAGTCTGACGAATCGCGCGGTTCCGATCGCGACTAATCTTCCTTATATTTGCTTGAGTCGAGGCACGTCATGTCACGCTATTTTCGCCGCAAACGCTACTGTCGCTTTACCGCAGAAGGCATCACCGAGATCGACTACAAGGATCTCAATCTGCTCAAGGCCTTCGTCAGCGAGTCGGGCAAGATCGTCCCGAGCCGGATTACCGGCACCTCCGCGCGCTATCAGCGCCAGCTCGCCACGGCGATCAAGCGCGCCCGCTATATCGCGCTGCTGCCATACACCGATGGCCATTGAGCTGCGCTGCGCCTCTGAACGCATTCACTAAGGAGATCCCCAGTGGACCTGATCCTGATGAAGAAGGTACGCGGCCTGGGCGAGCTCGGAGACAAGGTCTCGGTTCGCGCTGGCTACGGCCGTAATTTCCTGATCCCGTCTGGCTTTGCCAAGCCCGCCACAGCGGAGAACCTGAAGGTCTTCGAGGAGCGGCGCGCCGAGCTCGAGCGCGAGGCTGCTGACGCGTTGGCGGCTGCCGAAGAGCGTCGCTCGAAGCTCGAGGGCGTCATTGTGACGATCCCGCGTAAGGCGGGTGATGAGGGCCGCCTGTTCGGCTCGGTGGGTACCGCCGATATCGCCACGGCCATCACCGAGGGTGGGCTGGGCATTGAGCTGGTCAAGAGTGAGGTCCGCCTCCCCGATGGTCCGTTTCGGGCCGTCGGTGATTACGACGTCGAGCTGCATCTGCACTCGGATGTGAGTGTGACCGTTCGTATCGAGGTGATCCCAGCAAGCTGAACAAAACGTGCTGAGCAGAGTCCCCGCCCACCTTGAGGGCGGATGTGTCGGGGCCGCAGTCGGGCATAGCCTTGATCCCGGCTGCTGGTCAGTGCAATCTGATCAGACCGCCAATCTGAAGCCGGAGGACCAGCGTCCTCCGGCCTTTTCATGCCCGACGTTCAGATCCGCCGTTCAGATTCGAAGCAGCAGCCTTGCGGGGTCTTCCAGCGTGTCCTTGATGGTCTGCAGGAACTGCACGGCCTCGCGCCCATCAACGATGCGATGATCATAGGATAGGGCTAGATACATCATCGGGCGGATGACGACTTGGCCATCGACGGCGATGGGCCGCTCCTGGACCCGATGCATGCCGAGGATCGCACTCTGCGGTAGGTTCAGGATGGGTGTCGAGAGCAAGGAGCCGAAGACGCCGCCATTGGTGATCGAAAAGGTCCCGCCGGTCAGCTCCTCAAAGCTCAGTGAGCCGTCCTTGGCCTTGTTGGCGAAGTCGACGATGCCGCGCTCGACGTCTGCCATGCTGAGCTGGTCACAGTTACGCAGGATCGGGACGACCAAGCCGCGCTCGGAGCTGACGGCGATGCCGATGTCGTAATAGCCGTGGTAGATGATGTCGTTGCCGTCGACCGAGGCGTTGATGATCGGGAATCGCTGCAGTGCCTCGACCGTGGCCTTGACGAAGAATGACATCAGCCCAAGGCGCACGCCATGCGTCTTCTCGAAGCGCTCCTTGTACTGTCGGCGGAGCGCCAGCACGGCTGCCATGTCGACCTCATTGAAGGTGGTCAGCATCGCTGCCGTTTGCTGAGCTTCCACGAGGCGCTCGGCGATCCGGGCGCGCAACCTGGTCATCGGCACCCGTTGCTCGGGTCGACCTGCCTCGCCGGTGAGGCGTGGCTGCTGAGGTTTGTCGACAGGGGCGGTGTCTGGCTCCGCAGCAAAGGCCCGATGCTTGGTGAGGGCGGCGGCATCGGGATCGAGCGGGGGGCCAGCGGCCTCTTGCTCATCAAGCCAGGCAATCACATCAGGCTTGGTGATGCGTCCACCTTTGCCGCTGCCCGGTATACGGCTGGCGTCGAGGTTCATCTCCTTGACCAGTCGTCTTGCGGCCGGTGCCAATTGTGGCTCACCTGTCCCGCTCGTGCGGCTCCTCGACTCGCCTGCAGCCTGTCGATCGGTTGTCGGCGACTCAGCGCCCGGTGCGTTGTCGGTGGCTTCTTGAGTGGCTTTGCTGGTGGTAGGAACTGCTGTCGTACCGCCTCCAGGTGCTGGGGTTTCAGCCGGCGAGCCCGCGGCTCGAGAGTCCGCTGTGCTGCTTGACGCTGCGTCCTCTGCTGATCCCGATGATGGCGGCTCGATGAGACCAAGGACGCTGTCAGCGGTGACCAAGTCGCCCTCGGCAGCCCCGATGTCGGCGAGAACGCCGTCGGCTGGTGCCGGCACCTCGAGCACGACCTTGTCGGTCTCTAGGTCGACCAGGTTTTCGTCCTGACGGACCTGATCGCCGGGCTTGAAATGCCAGGTCAGTACCGTCGCGTCAGCAACAGATTCGGGAAGGGCGGGTACACGAACTTCTATGGGCATGGGGCTCCCGTCGATGGGGTGATGGGTTCCGCAGGCGGCTGCTGAGACTAATCGTCATCCGATCCCAGTCCATTGTCGAGTGGGATTGGGATGCGCCGATTCATGCTGGGATTGATGCGGCCGGTTAGGGCCTCGTCGATCAAGCGCTCCTGCTGCTCGACATGCACCGAGCGGTGGCCGACAGCGGGCGTGGCCGCCGCCGGCCGGCCAACGTAGAAGGCCTGTTTCCCGCTGAGAATGAGGCCATGAAAGCGGTGCTTGATCTGATCCCAGGCGCCTTGATTCTGCGGCTCCTCTTGGCACCAGATGATCTCATTGGTGTCTGGATAGTCGGCAAGCACGGCGGCGAAGGCCTCTTTCGGGAAGGGATAGAGCTGCTCGATGCGGATGATGGCCGCATCGGTGAGGCTGCGGGCGTGGCGCGCCTCCAGCAGGTCATAGTAGACCTTACCCGAACAAAAGATCAGACGCTCGGTTGCGGCCGGGTCGAGCGGATCGGTTTCTGGGATGATCGGCAAGAAGGCGCCGTCGGCGAGCTCATCGAGCGATGAGACCGCCAGTCGATGGCGCAGCAGGCTCTTCGGCGTCATCACCACCAGGGGCCGGCGATAGTCGCGCAGCATCTGTCGTCGCAGCAGATGGAACATCTGGGCCGGGGTGGTGGGCACGCAGACCTGGATGTTGTGCTCGGCGCAGAGCTGCAGGAAGCGCTCAAGCCGGGCCGATGAATGCTCGGCGCCCTGGCCTTCGAGGCCGTGGGGTAGCAGCATTACGAGGCCGCAGTCGAGCCCCCATTTGCTGCCGGCCGAGCTGATGAACTGGTCGATGACGACCTGGGCGCCGTTGGCGAAGTCGCCAAACTGGGCCTCCCAGAGCGTGAGTGCATTCGGCTCGGCCGTCGCGAAGCCATACTCGAAACCGAGCACGGCCTCTTCGGACAGGATCGAGTCGATAGCGATGAACGGGGCCTGTTGCTCGGGCTTCTCGAGCGTGATTCCAGCAGGCGCGGCGAGATGCTGCAACGGGGTATAGTCATTGCCGGTGCGTTGGCAATGGACCTTGGCATGACGATGCACAAAGGTGCCGCGGCTTGCGTCTTGGCCCGAGAGGCGCACCGGATAGCCCGCATCGAGCAGGGTGGCGTAGGCGAGGTTCTCGGCGAAGCCCCAATTACAGAGCTGATCGCCTTGCGCCATCTTGCGCCGTTCGGCCCAGATCTTGGCCACCCGCGCATGGAGCTCAAAGCCCTCGGGTAGCTGCAGCTGGCGTTTGGCGAGCTCGCACAGGCGCTCGCGTGGGAAGCCTGTATCAGCAGCCAGACGCCAGTCGTCGCCGAAGCGCGATTTCCAGTCGACCCGATAGCTATTCTCCAGGCCACAAAGGACCGGACGGGCGACCACGATCCCATGCTCGATATTGGAGCGATAGTCCTCGATCAGTCCGACTGCTTCATCGCGGTTGATCTGGCCCCGGTCAATGAGTCGATCGGCATAGATGGCGCGGGCGGTGGGGTGCTGACGAATGCGCTTGTACATCATCGGCTGGGTCACCGCCGGCTCATCGGCCTCGTTGTGGCCGAGACGGCGATAGCAGATCAGATCAATGACAACGTCCTTCTTGAACTGATTGCGGTAGTCGAGCGCCAGCCGGGTGACGAAGATCACCGCCTCTGAGTCGTCGCCGTTCACATGGAACACCGGCGCCTGCACCATCTTGGCCACATCGGTGCAGTAGAAGGTCGAGCGGGTGTCGAGCGGGTTGCTGGTGGTGAAGCCGATCTGGTTGTTGACGACGATGTGCACGGTGCCACCGGTGCCGTAACTGCGCGTTTGCGACAGCTGCAGGGTCTCGGTGACCACGCCCTGGCCAGCGAAGGCGGCGTCGCCATGGATCAGCACGGGCATGACCTGATCGCCGCTGCGATCGCCACGGCGACGCTGGCGGGCCCGCACCGAGCCCTCGATCACCGGGTCGATGATCTCCAGGTGCGAGGGATTGAAGCCGAGCGCGACGTGGATGATGCCGCCCGGCGTGTCGACGTCGGTCGAGAAGCCGAGATGGTATTTGACGTCGCCGGCGAGCTGGCGCGGACTCAGGCGCACCTTGCCCTCGAATTCGGCGAAGATCTCCTGCGGCGGCTTGCCGAGGATATTGACCAGCACATTGAGCCGGCCGCGATGGGCCATGCCGATGACGATCTCGCGCACGCCCTTACGACCGGCGCGCTGGATCAGCTCATCGAGCAGTGGGATCAGGGCCTCGCCGCCCTCGAGCGAGAACCGCTTTTGGCCCACGTACCGGGTGTGCAGGTATTTCTCCAGACCCTCGGCCGCGGTAAGCAGGGTCAGCAGCCAAAGCCGATCGGCGGCTTTGAGCTCCGGGCGCGCCTGATAGCCCTCGATGCGCTTCTGCACCCAACGCTTTTCGCTGGTCGAGGTCATGTGCATGTATTCGGACCCGACCGGGCCGCAGTAGATGCGCTGGAGCAGGTCGATGATGCCGCGCAGTGGCATCCGGTCCGGCGCGTAGAGTGAGCCGGTGTGGAACACCTGATCCAGGTCGGCGTCCTCGAGTCCGTGGTAGCTCGGCTGCAGATCAGCAACCTTGGGTGCTGAGCGCAGCTTCAGCGGGTCAAGGTCTGCAACCTGATGGCCGCGATAGCGGAAGCTATTGATCAGCCGCACCACCGCCGTTTGTTTCTCTGCGGCGGCGGGTTCGAGGTGGCTCAGCGACCGACTCTGCGCGCGGTTGCGGCTCTCGTTGGCCAGGCGCTGAAAGTTGTCGCGCACCGGTCCATGCGGGATCTCGTTGGCGGCCTCTTGATGGATCAGCTCGAAGCGCTGCCGCCAGGCCAGGTCGATGCTCTCCGGGTCCTTGAGGAAACGCTCGTAAAGGTCCTCGATGAAGGCTGCGTTTCCCCCGTAGTAGGCGGAGGAGTTGCGGAATAGCTCGAGAAG
>NZ_JBUDPI010000007.1:0-26767 GCF_054919635.1 Halochromatium sp.
TAGCCATCGGGATTCTTCTTGAGGTAGTCCTGGTGATAGGTCTCGGCGCGATTATAGTTGCGCAGCGGTGCGATCTCGGTGGTGATCGTCCCATAGCCGGCAGCGCTCAGCGCCTGTTGATAGGCGTCGCGGGTCTCGATGGCAACGGCGCGTTGTGCCTGGTTCGAGTAGTAGATCGCGCTGCGGTAGTTACTGCCGACATCATTGCCCTGCCGATCGCCCTGGGTCGGGTTATGGTTCTCCCAGAACCCAATCAGCAACCGCTCAAGGCCAACCTGCTCGGGGTCGAAGGTCACCTTGACCACCTCAGCGTGGTTGCGCGCGTCGGTGCGGCCGCGTTGGATGCGCTTCTCGAGATTCAGCACATCGCGATAGCTGGTGCGCGCGGCATCGCCGCCGGCGTAACCGGATTCGACATCGAGCACGCCCGGGATCTCGGACATACGTTTCTCGGCGCCCCAGAAGCAGCCCATGCCGAGCACGATAGAGTCGGTTGCGGCCAGTGCCTGCAGAGGCAGGGCGACCACAATGGTGGCAAAGAGGGCGGGGAGCAGAAGACGGGAAACTGAGGGCATGGGGTGTGTGGCCTGATGTTGACGAAGCTAACGTCTGAGACCGCCGCGCGGGTGGAGTTGTTTCATAAAACCGAAACTGGAGAGGCTTCGCTCAGCCGGGCGCCGGTTTCCGACAACTGCTAGGCCAGGATCTCGATCAGCGATCTCGATCAGCAACCCGTTAGCGATCTGCTCCTTACTTTGGAGAGATCGCTTTCGCTGTCACGCTGATCAAGCCAATCTGCTGTCGATCGTTTAGGCGATTGCCGGGAAAGCTCATACCGAATTTCGCCGGATTTTCGTTTCCCTTCGAGGAGCGTCGCCAGGAGCATAGCCGGCTATATGACCGGCGCCGCGACGAAGAAGGCGAGCGAAAAGACCAGCAAGGCGCTAAGAGCCTTGACAGAAATCGCCCTAGCCCGTCGCGGTCCGAATCCACTCCACTCGCTTGCGCATGACGCCGTAGTAGACGACCGGGATCACCACCAGCGTCAGCACGGTGGAGACGAACAGGCCGAACAGCAACGACACCGCCAGGCCCGAGAAGATCGGGTCGCTGAGGATGAAGGAGACACCGGCCATGGTCGCCAGCGCCGTGAGCACGATGGGCTTGGTGCGGACCACCGCTGAGCCGATCACGGCCTCCTCGAGCCGGTCTCCGGCGCGCACCTGCTGATTGATAAAATCCACCAGCAGGATCGAGTTGCGCACGATGATGCCGGCGAGGGCGATCATGCCGATCATCGAGGTCGCGGTGAACTGGGCACCGATCAGCGCGTGGCCGGGCAGGATACCGATGATGGTCAGCGGGATCGGCGCCATGATGATCAACGGCACCACGTAGCTGCGGAACTGGAACACGACCAACAGATAGATCAGCACCAGCCCGAAGGCATAGGCGATCCCCATGTCGCGGAAGGTCTCGTAGGTGACCTGCCATTCGCCATCCCACTTGATACTGGGCTCGTAGGGGTTCTCGGGCTGGCTGGTGTACCATTGCGCGAGGTCTCCGTCGAGCTGGCCGGCGATGGAGAAGAGTCCGTACAGCGGGCTGTCGATCTCGCCGGCCATGTTGGCGGTGACATAGACCACCGGCAGCAGATCCTTGTGGTAGATGCTGTGCTCGCGCTGGCTGTCGACGACCGTCACGATCTCCGATAGCGGCACCAGTTGGCCACCGCGAGAGCGCACCCGCAGCGCTAGCACCTGATCCAGATCGGCCTTGTCCGCCTCGGCGTACTCGACCCGGATCGGCACCGCGTACTTGACATTGGCGCCGTGCAGATAGGCCATGTCCTCGCCGCCGAGTACGCTGGCCAGGGCCTCGGCGACGCTGGCTTGATCGACTCCGAGCTGGGCCGCCTTGGGCCGGTCGACCAGGAGGACGAACTTGGGCCCTGGATACTCCATCGAGTCATCGATATCGACGATGTCCTCGGTGCCGGCAAAGACGTCGCGCACCTGCTCGGCGAGCGCCATCTGCTCGGTGTAGTCGATGCCATAGATCTCGGCGACTAGCGGCGCGAACACCGGCGGTCCCGGCGGGATCTCGACGATCTTGGCATTGCCGCCATGGCGATCGGCGATCGCCTGCAGCGGCTCGCGCAGCCGCAGCGCGATGGCGTGGCTCTTGTCGTCACGCTGACCATCGGCGACCAGATTGACCTGCAGGTCGCCCTGATGGGCTTGATCACGCAGGTAGTATTGGCGCACCAGGCCATTAAAATTCATCGGCGAGGCGGTGCCTGCATAGGCCTGATAATCGGCGACCTCGGGTTGGGTCTCGAGATAGTCGCCCATCTCACCGAGCACGCGCGCGGTCTGCTCCAGGCTGCTGCCCTCGGGCATGTCGAGCACGATCTGCAGCTCGCTCTTGTTGTCGAATGGCAGCATCTTCAGGATCACTGTCTGACTCACCGGCAGCAGCAGCGAGGCGCCGATCAGCAGCAGGATGCCGGCAAGCAACAGCCAGCGGTTGATCAGGCCGCGCCGCCCTTCCAGAAAAGGGGTGATCAGCCGATCGAACAGCCATTGCAGCCGTGGATTGGCCTCGCCCTCGTCCTTTGTCTCCTGCTGATGCGCTGGCGCCGGCGCGCCGCCAGAGGCGAGACGCCGATTGGCTGCATCCTGTGATACTGCATTACCGTCTGGCCCAAGAGGCGGGTTGACCCCATCCAGTGACGCCGCACCGCCGCCCGCCGCGTCTTGCGGAGCGAGCTGAGCTGGTCCGGCGATGGCCGCATCATGGCGTCGGCCGAGCACCTGATAGGCGAGCCAGGGCGTGAGCACGAAGGCGACGGCCTGGGAGATGACCATCCCCATCGAGGCATTGATCGGGATCGGACTCATGTAGGGCCCCATCAGCCCGGAGACGAAGGCCATTGGCAGCAGCGCAGCGATGACGGTGAAGGTGGCGAGGATGGTGGGGCTGCCGACCTCGTCGACCGCGCCCGGCATCAGGTCGAGCATCTTGCGCCGGCCAATGGCCATGTGACGGATGATGTTCTCGACCACGACGATGGCATCATCGACCAGGATGCCGATGGAGAAGATGAGCGCAAACAAGGACACCCGGTTGAGGGTGAAGCCATAGGCCCAGGAGGCAAACAGGGTCAGCATCAGGGTGACGATGACCGCGCCGCCAACCACCAGCCCGGCGCGCCAGCCCATCGCTAACGCCACCAAGACGATGACGGTGATGGTGGCGGACGCCAATTCCGTAATCAGCTTGCGCGCCTTGGCGTCGGCCGTTTCGCCGTCGTTGCGGGTGATGCTGACCTCGACGCCGTCGGGGATGAAGATACCCTCGAGCTGATCGAAGCGGGCGATGATCTGCTCGGCAACGGCCACCGCGTTGGTGCCTTCCTGCTTAGCCACGGCGATGGTCACCGCCGGGGTCGTGCCGGCCAGCGGGAGGCTGTCGACGTCGCCGGGACTGTTGCTGGTGCTCGCACTGGCACCGGGACCAGTGCCCATCCAGACATAGGCTTGAGGGACCTCCGGACCGCGCTCGATGCGGGCGACCTCGCGCAGATAGACTGGGCGGCCACCGTGCATGCCAACCACCAGCTCGGCGATGTCATCGACGCTGGCGAGCATGGTGCCGGCCTGAACCTGGATCGCTTGGTTGTCGGCGACGATGGCGATGTCGTCGCGACTGTGGTTTCCGGCCTGCAAGGCGCGGCTCAGGTCGGTCAGATCGATGTCGTGCGAGGCCAGCGCCTGCGGATCGAGGATGACCCGCATGACTTGCTGTGGGGCGCCCACTGTGTAGACATCACGGGTGCCGGGCACCCGCTTCAGCTCCTGCTCGATGGCATGGGCGACCTGCCCCAACTCATAGGCGCCGAGCCGCTCGTCCGCCGACCAGAGGGTCGCGGTCAGGATGGGCACGTTATCGATGCCTTTGGGCTTGATCAGCGGCTGGCCGACGCCGAGGCTGTCGGGCAGCCAATCGGCGTTGGAGTGCACCTTGCTCCATAGCCGCACGATGGCATCGGTGCGGTCTTCCCCGACCTCGAATTGTACCGAGATCAGGGCCATGCCCGGACGCGAGACCGAGTACACATGCTTGACGCCCTGGATCTCGGACAACACCTGCTCGGCCGGGCCGGCGACGAGGTGCTCGACCTCGCTCGCCGAGGCGCCGGGGAAGGGGATGAAGACGTCGGCAAAGGTGACGTTGATCTGCGGCTCTTCCTCACGCGGCGTCATCAGGATCGCGAACAATCCGAGTAGAAGGCCGACCAACGCCAGCAGCGGCGTGATCTTGGCGTCCTGAAAGCGTTGGGCGATGCGCCCGGAGATACCGAGCCTTGAGGCTTGGGCCGGTGGTTCTGCGGCTCCGGCGGCGCTGGAGGCCCCGGCGGTGCTATCGGAATTGAGGTTAGACTCAGCCATCTTGGCGGTCCTGTCGGTCCCGGCGGCTCGCCTCGGCTTGGCGTTTGAGTGCGACGCCAGCGGCGATCGGGTCGAGTGCGACCCGCTCGCCTGCGCTCAGACCGGAAAGGACGACGATCTCGTCGTCGATGGTCCCGCCAGTACGGATCTGGCGCAATCGGATGCGGCCGTCCTCGCTGACCACGTAGGTGCCGGTGACCTCGGAACGGTAGACCACGGCGGCGCTGGGGATGCTGAGCTCCTCTTTGTCGCCGGTGACGATGGCGGTCTTGACGAACATCCCGGGGAAGAGTCCTTCGGTCTGCGTCTCGAGATCGGCGCGCACCTTGAAGGTGTTCGAACCGAGATCGGCGAAGGGGAAGACGGTGATTCGGCTCGGCTCCGCGACCTTGCCATTGGGAAGGTAGATCTTGATCTCGCCGCGCTCGCGCACCGCCGGGATCACGCTCTGCGGCACATCGATGATCACCCGCAGCTCTTCCAGTGAGATCCCGCTCATCACCGGGCTGCCAGGGCTGGCCACCTCGCCAAGCTCGACATGGCGGCGGGTGACGATGCCGGAGTAGGGCGCGCGAATCTGGGTGTACTCCAGCTGCTCTTGCGCCTGCTCCAGGTTCGCTTGTGCCGCTTCGAGACGGGCGGTGGCGCTTTCGAGGTCGGCCTCGGCCTGGTCCATCGCGGACTCGGAGACGTTCTGCTGCTGATACAGTCCTTGGATACGGGCATACTCGTCGCGTGACTGCTCAAGCTGCGCCGAAGCCGATCTCAGATCGGCGGCCGCTTGCGCGAGCCGCGCGCGATGCTCGGTATCACGCAAGCGCACGACGACCTCTCCCTTCTCGACGAAGTCATCGACGTCATAGAGGATCGCCTCCACCTGGCCACTAGTCTGCGCCGAGACCGTGGTGCGGTTGATCGCCTCGACCACGCCGTCGAGCCGATATTCCCGAGGCACGACGCGGTACTGAGCCTCGGCGGTGGCAATGATGGTCGCGTCGTTATCTTTGGTTGGATCTGCAGCGGTCTCGGTGCTGATGGCGTCGTTAGCGGAGAGCAGCAGGGGGACGAGGAGTGCCCATCCTAGCCGGAGTGTGTGAGTCGAGGTCATCGATGGAGACTCCGTAAATTAGTGT
Organism: Halochromatium sp.; assembly: GCF_054919635.1. Classification (NCBI taxonomy): domain Bacteria; kingdom Pseudomonadati; phylum Pseudomonadota; class Gammaproteobacteria; order Chromatiales; family Chromatiaceae; genus Halochromatium; species Halochromatium sp. The sequence continues at coordinate 5,588 of NZ_JBUDPI010000007.1, forward strand.
TTCCTTATAGTAACCCAGGTGCTAGGCCAGAAGCTCGTCTGGTGTGGTTGCGCGGTTGCTCTCGAGCATGCGCTGGAAACGCTGCGGATCGCGTTTCAGGATGTCGACATATTCGTCCAACAACGTGGCCCACTGTGGGCCGCCATGCTCGCGAAACTTGGCCAGCGCGACGAGCAGGATCTTCGCCGCGGCGCGCAGCTCGCGCTGGTCACCGCCGCCATAGTGCTGCACGAGCTCGGCGTAGAGGGCTTCGACGCGCTCGACGGGGGGTTGGGGGTCGTTGGTGGACATAGGATCAATAGCCTAGCATGCTGCTTGGTCTTGGGCGCCCAGTATCGCGCCCAGTGATCGTTAAGAGATCGTTAACAGTATTGTTACAGGATCGTTCAGACGACCTCGATCACCTGCGCGCGGATGCGGAGACCGCGGCGCGCCAGCGGATGATTGAAGTCGATCTCGACCTCGGTGTCGTTCGCGTTGAGAACGGTGCCTGGGGTCTGTTGGCCACCTGGGGCTTGAAACTGAATCACCTGCCCCGGCTCCGGCTCGAAGCCTTCCGGCAGGTCAGGGCGCGGGACCTGATGGATCAACGCCAGGTCATGCGTGCCGAAGACTGCAGCGCCATCGGCCAAGATCTGCTCATCGGCGCCTGGCTCCAGACCGAGCAATAGGTGCTCGAGGCCAGGCGCAAGGCTGCCATCGCCCACTCGGAAGCGTATCGGCTCATCGTCAAAGCTCGAGAGCACCTCGGTGCCGTCGTCGAGATGGATGGCGAGGTGCAAGCAGACCTGTTTACCGGGCCCGATCTTGGCTGTATTAGAAGTCAAATCTTCAATCCCTCACGTCTCGCTGCGATGTGGCGCATTATGCCGTTCGTCGCTTGGCTCAGTGGGTTCTCGCTGACCGGGACGGCGGGCAGCCAGAGTACTCGTTAAGCCGCTGATTTCGTTGCTATCCTCAATGGCACCCCTGTCTCGACGCAGCAGAGCCATGCTCGACGTCCACGGACCAGCACGCGCGCATTGAGCCTTGGGCGCCGGCCGTTTATCCTGTAGGGCTTGTCTTTCGATCGGAGCAACGCCCGATGGCCGCTCGTAGCGACCAACCAAGAACCCTTCTCGATACTATCTGGGACGACCATATCGTCCGCACCGATGAGCACGGCACCGCATTGCTGTACATCGACCGCCAGCTGGTGCACGAAGTGACCTCGCCGCAGGCCTTTGAGGGACTGCGGCTTGCCGGTCGCAAGCCGCGCCGACCCGAGGCCAATCTCGCTGTGCCGGATCATAACGTGCCGACCAGCGATCGGCATCTCGGCATCATCGATCCGATCTCGCGTCTGCAGGTCGAGACGCTCGAGGCCAATTGTCGCGAGTTCGGGATTCAACTCTTCGACATGGGCGATCCCCGCCAGGGCATCGTCCATGTGATCGGCCCCGAGCAGGGCTTCACCCAGCCCGGCATGACCCTGGTCTGCGGCGATAGCCACACCTCGACCCATGGCGCCTTCGGTGCCTTGGCATTCGGTGTTGGCACCTCCGAGGTCGAGCACGTGCTCGCCACCCAGTGCCTGCTGCAGCGCAAGCCCAAGAGCATGCTGATCAGTGTCGAGGGTCCGCTCGGCCCCGGAGTCACCGCCAAGGATATCGTGCTCGCGATCATCGGCGAGATCGGCACTGCTGGTGGCACCGGCCATGTGATCGAGTACGCCGGCGAGGCAATCCAGGCGCTGAGCATGGAGGGTCGAATGACGGTCTGCAATATGAGCATCGAGGCCGGTGCCCGCGCTGGATTGATCGGCATCGACGAAACCACCATCGATTATCTGCGCGATCGCCCGCAATCGCCGAAGGGTGAGGCCTTCGAGCAGGCGGCGGCCTATTGGCGCTCGTTGAACAGCGATCCGGGCGCCGAGTACGATCGGGTGGTGCGCATCGATGCCGCCAGCATTCGCCCGCAGGTCACCTGGGGCACCTCTCCGGAGATGGTGGTGCCCGTCGATGGGGCGGTCCCGGACCCAGATGAGGTCGCTGATCCGGTCAAGGCCGGCAGTTATCGGCATGCATTGACCTACATGGGCCTGCAGCCAGGCACGCCGATCGCCGAGATCGGCGTTGACAAGGTCTTCATCGGCTCTTGCACCAATGGCCGCATCGAGGACTTGCGCGCGGCCGCCGAGGTCGCCAAGGGCAAGCAGGTGGCACCCTCGATCAAGCTGGCGATGGTAGTGCCGGGCTCGGGCCTGGTGAAGCAGCAGGCTGAGGCCGAGGGGCTCGATCGCATCTTCATCGACGCCGGCTTCGAGTGGCGCGATCCGGGTTGCTCGATGTGCCTGGCGATGAATGCCGACCGACTCGAGCCTGGTGAGCGCTGCGCCGCGACCAGTAATCGGAACTTCGAGGGCCGTCAAGGACAGGGTGGGCGCACCCATCTGGTCAGTCCGGCGATGGCCGCGGCAGCCGCGGTTGCGGGTCGGTTTGTTGATGTTCGGGAGCTCGCCTGATGAAGCCATTCGAGACCTTTCGCGGCATTGTGGTGCCGCTCGATCGCGCCAATGTCGATACCGATGCGATCATTCCTAAGCAGTTCCTGAAGTCGATTCAGCGCACCGGCTTTGGCCCGAACCTGTTCGACGAGTGGCGTTACCTTGACCACGGCGAGCCGGGACAGGATTGCGCGGGTCGGCCCTTGAACCCGGATTTCGTGCTCAATGACCCGCGTTATGCGCAGGCTGAGATCCTGCTTACGCGCCATAATTTCGGCTGCGGCTCCTCGCGCGAGCATGCACCTTGGGCGCTGGCCGACCATGGCTTTCGGGTGCTGATTGCGCCAAGCTTCGCCGATATCTTCCGCCAGAATGCGATCAAGAACGGCCTGCTGCCGATCGTGCTCGACGAGCTGATCGTCGACGCGCTGTTTGCGCTGGCCGGCGGCGACACCGCGCTCGAGATCGAGGTCGATCTGCACGCTCAGCGGCTGCAGCCAAGCACCGGCGATGCGATCGCGTTCGAGATCGATGCCTTCCATCGGCATTGCCTGCTCAATGGTCTCGATGACGTTGGCCTGACGCTGGAGCGCGCCGACGAGATCACCGCCTATGAGGAGCGGCGTCGACAGCAGGCACCCTGGCTGTTTGCGCCGGCGGCATCGGCCTAGTCAAGTGCTGAGCGCATGTGACGGCTTGGCGCGAGTATCCAGTCCGGACATGTCTGACCACGATGGCGCATCCTGATCCCTGTTTGTGATTCTTGTCCCGACGGAGACACGCTTGTCCAAGAAGATTCTGATCCTGCCCGGCGATGGCATCGGCCCTGAGATCGTCGCCGAGGCCGTTAAGGTGCTCGACTGCCTGCGCAGCGACTTTGGTCTCGACATCGAGACCGAGACCGCGCTCGTCGGTGGCGCTGCCTACGATGACTGTGGCTCACCGCTGCCCGAGTCGACCCTTGACCTGGCCAAGGCTGCTGACGCGGTGCTGCTTGGCGCCGTCGGGGGGCCAAAGTGGGAGCCGCTGGAGATCGCGCTGCGCCCCGAAAAGGGTCTGCTCGGTCTGCGCTCCGGGCTTGGCCTGTTTGCCAACCTGCGCCCGGCGATCCTCTATCCGCAGCTCGCCGAGGCCTCGACCCTGAAGCCGGAGGTGGTCGCTGGACTCGATATCATGATCGTGCGCGAGCTGACCGGTGGCATCTACTTCGGTCAGCCGCGCGGCGTCGACACGTTGGAGAGTGGTGAGCGGCGTGGCATCAACACCCTGGTCTACACCGAGTCGGAGATCGAGCGCATCTGCCGCGTCGCCTTCGATACCGCGATGCAGCGCGGACGGCGCGTCTGCTCGGTGGATAAGGCCAACGTGCTCGAATGCACCGAGCTGTGGCGCGAGGTCGCGATCAGCGTCGGTCGTGACTATCCGCAAGTTGAGCTGAGCCACATGTATGTCGACAACGCGGCGATGCAGCTCGTACGTGCGCCCAAGCAGTTCGACGTGATGGTCACCACGAATATGTTCGGCGACATCCTTTCCGATGCGGCGGCGATGCTAACGGGCTCGATCGGCATGCTACCCTCGGCCTCGCTGAATGCAGTCAATCAAGGGATGTACGAGCCCATCCATGGCTCGGCACCGGACATCGCCGGCCAGGGTGTGGCCAATCCGCTCGCGACCCTGCTGTCGGTGGCGATGATGCTGCGCTACTCGCTGGTGGCCCCGGAGCATGCGGATCGAATCGAGCAGGCCGTGTCTCAGGTATTAGATCGGGGGCTGCGCACAGGTGATATCGCGGCGCCAGGCACGACGACGGTCGGCACGGTTGCCATGGGTGATGCGGTGCTTGAGGCGATCCGCGCCTCGGCTGGCTAGTGGTCGCGCAACCTGTCGCGCAAACCGTCGCGCAAACGATAGACAACAGAGGTGGGATGGAGATGAATCGGGTCGGTTTTGTTGGCTGGCGTGGCATGGTGGGCTCGGTCCTGATGGACCGGATGCGTGAAGAGGATGACTTCGCGCTGATTCCCGAGGCGCGGTTCTTCTCCACCTCGCAACAGGGTGAGCCGGGCCCCGATGTTGGCCAAGGCAGTCACCCGTTGCTCGATGCTCATGACCTGGACGCCTTGGCTGGAATGGATGCGATCGTCACCTGCCAGGGCGGCGAGTACACTGATCAGGTCTTCGAGCCGTTGCGCGCGCGGGGATGGCAGGGCTACTGGATCGATGCCGCATCGACCCTGCGCTTGCGTGAGGACAGCACCATCGTCCTCGACCCGGTGAATCTCGAGGTCATCCAGCGGGCGCTCGACGCTGGCAAGCGCGACTTCATTGGCGGCAACTGCACCGTGAGCCTGATGCTGATGGCGGTCGGCGAGCTGCTGCGCCGCGATCTGGTCGACTGGGTCAGCGCCATGACCTATCAGGCCGCCTCTGGCGCTGGGGCGCGTAACATGCGTGAGCTCTTGTCGCAGATGGGTGCCTTGCAGGCGAGCGTCGGCGAGCTGCTGGCTGACCCGCGCAGCTCGATCCTCGATATCGACCGCGCGGTGACCGCAGAAATGCGCAGCTACACCTTCCCCAGCGAGCAGTTTGGTGTCCCCCTAGCCGGGAGTCTGATTCCCTGGATCGACAAACCGATGGGCAATGGTCAGTCGAAAGAGGAATGGAAGGCGGGGGTTGAGACCAACAAGATCTTGGGCCGCTCAGCGAATGCGATCCCGATCGATGGCACCTGTGTACGCATTGGCTCGATGCGCTGTCATAGTCAAGGGCTGACCATCAAGCTCAAGCAGGCGATACCGATCGATGAGATCAGCGCGATGTTCGCCGCAGCGAACGACTGGGTGCGGGTGATCCCGAATGAGCGCGAGCAGACCATTGCCGAGCTCTCGACGGCGGCGGTCACCGGGACCTTGAGCATTCCAGTCGGTCGGCTGCGCACGATGGCGCAGGGACCAGAGTTTCTCAATGCCTTTACCGTCGGTGACCAGTTGCTCTGGGGCGCGGCGGAGCCGCTACGCCGGATGCTTCGCTTACTCCTAGAGCGTTGATGACGCGCGCGTGGAGCTGCCGATCGCTCACTGCCAGCGACGCAGATCCACGCCTGTCGGGTTTTTCCAGGAGTTTTTCCGGCAGGCGTCGAGCACGCGAGCCCGGGACGAACGATTGAGGCTCGGGCTAGGCCAAGTTTGGCGCCCGTTTTGGCACCAGTATTGGCACCAGGGGTGGCGCCAGAGCTGGCGACGGAAGTCGATGTTTCGGCCGCTAGCTCGTCGGTCCTGCGGCTACCTGCTTGGGATCATCATGCTGCTCCATGGTCCGCCGCTGGTCGCCTTGGGCCTCGGCGAGCTACGCACTCAGTCAGCGCTCAACCAGCCGTTCTATGGAGAGATCGACCTATTCGATCTCCACGAGCATGGACTCGATTCCGTCAAGGTCAGTCTCGCCAGCCGGTCCGCGTTCGAGCGAACCGGGATTGAGCGACCGCACTTTCTGACACGGCTCCAGTTTACCCCGATGCTGGGTCCCTCGGGCGAGCCGATGATCCAGGTCATCAGCCGCGAGCCTGTCCGTGAGCCCTTCCTCGATCTGCTCGTCGAGGTGATTTGGCCAGACGGGCGGCTGGTCAAAGAGTACTCGGTTCTGCTCGATCCGCCGGTTGTTGCCGGATCGGGGATGACTCGCGCATTGCCCCCATCTGCTCAGCGGGTCGACCGGCCGGTTCAGTCGCCCTTTGCCGCAGCTGCCGAGCGTTCGCGCTCGACGCGCGGCGGATCTTCTCCTGTTGACCCTGCTGAGGTGGGGGGCTCGGAAGATGTCGTGAGCAGGCCCCCGACGGCTGGCGCTCAGAGAGCGCTCGCCACTGGGGCTCGAGTCGTCGATGTCGAGATACCGGCGGAAGCCGCCGAGCTCGATTTTCCTCTGCACTACGGTCCTGTGCCCGCTGGGGCGGGACTCGCGACGATTGCGCGTCGTCTAGCTCCGCCAGGCGCGACCCTAGAGCAGACCGCGATGGCGCTCTACCGCAACAGTCAAGCCGCCTTTATCGGCTCAGACATCAATCGCTTGCGTGTCGGGGCGGAGCTCAGAATCCCGACCGCTGCGGAGCTGTTTGCGCTCGGACCACAGGCAGCCCGCCAGCAGTATCTTGCGGCCTTGGCAGGTCGTCCAGTGGTCAGGGCACCGCTGACCGACATCGATGCGCGCTTAACCATTGCGACCTCCGAGACGATCGAGAACGCTGCTGCCGAGCGCGCGGCTGTTGGTCGTGCGCCTGTCGAGGACGCCAATGTCGAGGAAGCCAGGGTCGATTTGGCAGAGCCTGCCTTGCCCGAAGGGACCGATCCTGGCTTGATCCCGGCGTTGGTCTCGGACTCGCCCCCAGAGCCGGTCTCGGATGTGGTCTCAGCGCTGGCCCCAGGCCAGAGCCCAGCGCAAGCCCTCAGGTCTGTTGCGCCGCCTATGCGCCCCGAGGCGGATGCCGCACTCGAGGCGGAGCTGCTGTTGATGCGAGAGGTCAGCGAGGCCAATCGCCAGGAGGCGGGCGAGCTCAGAACACGGGTACAAGAGCTCGAAGCGCAGCTGGACGATATTCGCCGCCTGCTCGAGCTTCGCAATGCGCAGTTGGCGAGTCTGTCGCAGGATCATGCTGACAGCAGGGTCGGGTTGCAGCCTGGGCGTGATGATGATGCGTCGGCGCCAGTCATAGATGGCGAGTCTGGAGTAGAGCGAGAGCCAGAGCCGGAACCAGAGTCAGCATCTGCCCAGACCCCCTCTGGGCAGAAGTCTGCTCCAGCCGTGGATGAGCGCGCTGTGGACCCAGCGCCCGCAGAAGGCGAGCTGGGGTTCGATCCGCTTACCCTGCTGGGCGACTGGCGCCAACGGCTCGTCAGCTGGGCATTGCCACTGTTAGCGGCCATGCTGCTCTTGGCCTTGTTGGCGCTGATGCTGCATCGTCGGAGGCAACAGGCGACCGCGGTTGCTGCAGTCGACTCGACCGATGACGAAGGTCCGCCGGCTGAGTGGGCCGAGGGACAGGGGGAACGACTGGACGAGCTGAGATTGGACCCAGAGTGGCCGATTGCGGACGCGCCCAGCGCGAGCAGCACCGGTGTCACGGCGATGATTGCAACGAGGGTCGAGAAGCCGGCCCTCGCCGCTGAGCAGCGCCCGCTGTTGGAGCAGGAGCACTGGACAGAAGAAGGGGCGCTTACCGATCGCTCGGCTGAAGTCGTTGATGCGCAGATTGAGGAGACGAGCGATCGGCGCAGTCTAGCTCCTCGAGAAGCGCTGATCCTTGGGCCGAGCCCACCAGGACAAGACCTTTTGGAGACCCGGCGGCCTGAGCAAGAGCGACCCGAGCGAGAGCGACCCGAGCAAGGGCGGCCTGAGCAAGATCGGCCTGCGCAAGAGCAACCAGATGCGCAACAGCCCGCGCTCGATCTTGGCGAGATCGAGGACCAGGCCTCGGAGTCGACCGCCGCCGAGCATCTGCCTGATGTTGAGCAGACCCAGATGGTCGAGCAGGAACAACACGCTGCATCGACATCTGCGGCACCTATGGCGACGAAGCGCAACGGCTCGGAGCCTGGCAAGGCCGTGTTGACTGAGCTTGACGGTCTGGCCGAGGCGGAGGTCTATCTGACCTATGGCCGCTATGCTGATGCCGAGCGGGTGTTGAGGGAGACAATGGCTGTCGCTGGCGAGAGTGCGGAGCTGCGCTATAAGCTGGCTGAGACCTATCTTGCCGCAGGCGACCTCGCCGCCTTGGCCTTGCTGGCTGACCAGATGCGACGCGCGGCTGAGGCTGAGCTTGATCGCGATCGGTGGACGAGGATTGAGAGCGCGCTGGCCGGAAGGCCCACAGAGCTTGACTCAAGCATCGACGCGGCCGCTGACGATGACGACGAGGAGCTGTTTCTCGATCTCGATGACCTTGAGGAGAACCTTGAGGACGTCGGCCAGATCGCGGCGACTGCGACGAGCCAGCCGCCGTCTGGGCGAGATCAAGCGGCTGTCCTTGATGGGTCCGGTGACGATCGCAACCGCCTCGATCTCGATCTCGCTGCGTTGGATGCGATGACCAATGAAGGACCGGCCCAAGCTCGGTCGTCAGCGCCAGAGCCAGAGCCAGAGCCAGAGCCAGAGCCAGCGGCTGATCTACAAACGCTAGGCCATGAGGACTGGACGACGTCGGACAACGCAGCCGATCTACAATGGCCGATTCTTGCCACCCTGCCTGATGAAGATGCTGTCTTAGCTGATCCAACCGACTCTCGATCACTCCCGCATGTGCATGGCGAAGCCGAGCCCAAGCGGGAGCCCGACCCCGAGCCCTTTTTCACTGCGTCAGCACCCGTCGACTCGAACGATTCAGATTTGACCTTGGCCACTGCATCTGAAGACGGCCCCGAGGATGAGCGCGGGCCGCTCGACACCAACGATGGCTGGGACGAGATGGGTCTGAAGCTCGATTTGGCCCGCGCTTACTTGGACATGGATGACCCAGATGCTGCTCGTGCCATCCTTAATGATGTCTTGGCCGAGGGGCGTGATGAGCAGCGGCGCGAGGCAGAGTCCCTCTTGGCGGGGTTGGATTGAAGGTATCGCAGATGGATCGGATCGCGCTCGGTGTTGAATACCTGGGCAGCAACTATTGTGGCTGGCAGTACCAGCATCATGACCTCAGCGTGCAGCAGGTCTTGGAGCAGGCGCTCGCCCGGGTCGCCGATCGACCGATCAGGGTCCATTGTGCGGGGCGCACCGACGCGGGGGTGCACGCCACGGGGCAGGTGGTGCATTTTGAGACACCGGTTGAGCGACCGGATCGGGCCTGGACCCTCGGCGTCAACGCCAACCTGCCCGACGATGTCGCGGTGCGCTGGGCTCGGCCGGTGGACGCCAGCTTTCATGCGCGCTTTTCGGCTGTGGCGCGGCATTATCGCTATTTGATCCTGCGCCGGCCGGTGCGCTCGGCGCTCTGGCATCAACGCGCACTCTGGACCCATTGGCCGCTCTCGGTGGCGCCGATGCGCGAGGCGGCAGCGGCGTTGGTCGGTCGGCACGACTTCACCAGCTTCCGCGCCCTGGCTTGTCAAGCGAAGAGTCCGGTACGCACCCTGGAGTATCTCGATCTCATCGAGCGTGGAGCCCTAATCGAGCTCAATGTCGGCGCCGATGGCTTCCTGCATCATATGGTGCGAAATCTGGTCGGCGTCCTGCTGGCGATTGGGCGCGGCGAGCGCCCGGTTAGCTGGGCCGCCGAGCTGCTTGCGTTGAGGGATCGCGCCCGCGGTGGGGTCACTGCGCCGGCGCATGGCCTCTATCTGGTACGCGTGGATTATCCTGAAGGGTTTGGGCTGCCGGGCGATCCAGACCTGCCAAGTGATCCAAAGGCGCTGACCTCCGACTACTGAACTGATCATCGGATCTGGGACCGGCCTAGGTGGCGGACCGGCGATCGGCCCCATAGGGACCCGTCCCGAGGTGGGAACCCGTCGCCGGTCCCCAGATCGGCAAGATGCAAGCGAGAGTGGACCAGACGACGGCAGGTTGGCTGTGATCTAATGCACGGTTTGTGATTTAAACAGGGCTGTCGATGCGAACGCGGGTCAAGTTCTGCGGTCTCACCCGACTTGCCGATGTGGATACGGCAGTCCGGCTTGGGGTCGATGCGATTGGACTGGTCTTCCACCCGGCGAGTCCTCGCGGTGTCGACGCCGCACAGGCCGTCCAGCTGGCTGCGGCGGTGCCGGCGTTCGTGTCCACGGTTGGGCTGTTCGTTGATGCTGAGGCCGAGCGCGTCCGCTCGGTGCTCGAGCAGGTTCCGCTCGCCGCGCTGCAGTTCCATGGCGCTGAGCCAGCGGACTATTGCCGCAGCTTCGGGCGACCCTGGATCAAGTCGGTGGCGGTGCGTCCCGGCGTGGATCTCGAGGCCGAAGCACGGCGCTACGAGGGTGCGAGCGCGTTGTTGCTCGATACCTACGATCCAGTGCTTGCTGGCGGCACCGGTCGCAGCTTCGACTGGGGCCTGGTGCCGGCTCAACAAGCGCGGCGCATGATCCTCGCCGGCGGGCTGGCAGCCGCGAATATCGCCGATGCGATTCGCCAGCTTCGTCCTTACGCGGTGGATGTGAGTGGCGGGATCGAACGGGCGAAGGGCGTCAAGGACCCAGATAAGATGACTGATTTCATGAAAGGTGTACGCGATGGCGACCAGAGCTGAAGATCTTGGACGCGGTGAGCCCCCGCTGATGGCCGCAGAGCCCTATCAGTGGCCCAACGCCCGTGGTCACTTCGGGCCCTATGGCGGGATGTTCGTGCCGGAGACGCTGATGCATCCGCTCACCGAGCTACGTCAGGCCTATGAGCGTTATCTCGGTGATCCGGACTTCCTGCGCGAGCTCGATGCCGACCTGCGTGACTATGTCGGCCGGCCGTCGCCGGTCTACCATGCCGAGCGCTGGAGTCGCGAGCTCGGCGGGGCGCAGATCTTCCTCAAGCGTGAAGACCTCAATCACACCGGCGCGCACAAGGTCAACAACACCATCGGCCAGGCACTGCTCGCGCGGCGCATGGGCAAGACCCGAATCATCGCCGAGACCGGTGCCGGCCAGCACGGTGTCGCCAGTGCCACGGTTGCGGCCCGGCTCGGGCTCGACTGCGTGGTCTACATGGGCGAGGTCGATGTGGCGCGCCAAGAGGCCAATGTCTATCGGATGCGCCTGCTCGGTGCCGAGGTGGTCGCGGTCAAGTCCGGTACCCGCACCCTCAAGGACGCGCTGAACGAGGCGATGCGTGACTGGGTCACCAACGTCGACAATACCTTCTACATCATCGGCACCGTGGCCGGCCCCCATCCCTATCCGGCGATGGTGCGCGACTTCCAATCGGTGATCGGCCGCGAGGCGCGCGGGCAGATGATCGAGCAGACCGGTCGATTGCCGGATGTGGTGATGGCCTGTGTCGGCGGCGGCTCGAACGCCATCGGTTTGTTCCATCCGTTCATCGAGGATACCGAGGTCGCGATGATCGGGGTCGAGGCCGCCGGCGACGGGCTCGAAACCTGTCGCCACGCGGCACCGCTCTGTGCTGGCGAGCCCGGCGTGCTGCATGGCAACCGCACCTATCTGATGGAAGACGCCAACGGGCAGATCCGCGAGACGCATTCGGTCTCGGCCGGACTGGATTATCCGGGTGTTGGCCCCGAGCACGCCTGGCTAAAGGATACCGGTCGGGCACGCTATGTCGCCGTGACCGATGACGAGGCCCTGGCCGCCTTCCATGGATTGACGCGCACCGAAGGCATCATCCCGGCGCTCGAGACCAGCCACGCCTTGGCGCAGGCGGCCAAGCTCGCGCCGACCCTGCGCAAGGATCAGAGCATCCTTATCAATCTCTCCGGGCGTGGCGACAAGGACATGCAAACCGTCGCACAGATGGATGGGCTGCAGCTATGAGCCGCATTCAGACCCTATTCGAGCGCCTGCGGGACGAGGGCCGTACCGCGCTGATTCCGTTCATCACCGCTGGTGATCCCACCCCTGAGCTGACCCTGGAGCTGATGCACCGGATGGTGGCCGCCGGTGCCGATCTGATCGAGCTCGGCGTGCCGTTCTCGGACCCGATCGCTGATGGCCCGGTGATTCAGCGCGCGACCGAGCGTGCCTTGGCGAACGGCGTCTCCCTGCGCGATGTGCTCGATATCGTCCGGCGCTTCCGCGAGACCAATGAGCAGACCCCCGTGGTCCTTATGGGCTATCTGAACCCCATCGAGGTCATGGGCAACCTGGTCTTTGCCGCGGCGGCGCGCGACGCCGGTATGGACGGCGCACTGGTTGTCGATGTGCCGCCGGAAGAGAGCCACGAGCTGGTCGACGCGGTCAAGGCGCAGGGCCTGGACCTGGTCTATCTGTTGGCGCCGACCTCGGATGCCGCGCGGATTGAGGCGATCGCAGAGGTCGCCTCCGGCTTCGTCTATTACGTCTCGGTCAAGGGCGTGACCGGTGCTGGCAATCTCGATGTCGAGGAGGTCAGCGCCAAGCTGGACGCGATCCGCGCCCGGATCGAGCTGCCGGTCGGGGTCGGCTTTGGGATCAGGGATGCGGCCGCAGCGGCCCAGGTCGCGCGGGTTGCCGATGCCGTGATCGTCGGCAGCGCGATCGTCGGCCGGATCGAGGCGCTCGCGCAGGAAGGCCAGGCCGATCGCATCCCTACGGTCATTGGCGACTTCCTCGGCGAGCTGCGTACTGCCATCGACGAGACCAACCACGGAGGCCAGCATGGCTGAAAAGACTGCCCGCGGTGAGGCGATGAGCTGGTTCGAGAAGCTGATTCCCAGTCGTATCCGCACTGAGGCCATCAGCAAGCGTGCCGTCCCAGAGGGACTCTGGGATAAGTGCCCAGGGTGCAACGCGGTGCTCTACCGGGCCGACCTGGAGCGCAATCTCGAGGTCTGTCCAAAGTGTGGCTACCATAATCGGGTGCTGGCGCGCAAGCGGTTGGAACAGTTCTTCGATCCCGAGTCGGCTGAGGAGATCGGCACCGAGCTGGAATCGACCGATCCGCTCAAGTTCAAGGATATGAAGAAGTACAAGGATCGGCTCAGCCAGGCGCAGAAGCAGACGGCAGAGAAGGATGCGCTGATCGCCATGCGCGGTCGGCTCAAGGGCATGGCCTGTGTCGCGGTGGCATTCGAGTTCAAGTTCATGGGTGGCTCGATGGGCTCGGTGGTCGGCGAGCGCTTCGTGCGCGCGGTCGACGTGGCGCTCGAGGAGAATGCCGCCCTGGTCTGCTTCTCGGCCAGCGGCGGTGCGCGCATGCAGGAATCGCTGTTCTCGCTGTTTCAGATGGCCAAGACCAGCGCGGCGCTGGGCCGGCTGCGCGAGGCACAGCTGCCGTTCATCTCGGTGATGACCGACCCGACCATGGGCGGCGTCTCGGCGAGCCTGGCCATGCTGGGGGATATCAATATCGCCGAACCGGGAGCGCTGATTGGCTTTGCCGGTCCGCGGGTGATCGAGCAGACCGTGCGCGAGACGCTCCCCGACGGTTTTCAGCGCAGCGAGTTCTTGCTCGAGCACGGGGCACTGGACCAGATCTGCGATCGCCGCGAGCTGCGGGATCGGATCAGCGAGCTGATTGCGATGCTGATGCGTCGCTCGCTGCTCGACCAAGAGGGACCGGAAGAGCTTAGTGGCTCCACCGAGCTGGTGGTGACCGAGGCCCGCGCCCTGTTGCCGAGTCCGCTCTGAGCAGCGTGGACGTACAACGTTCCACCTTGTCTGGCACCGGCCTGAGTGATGATGGCCTTGGCGACGCTGGCCCTAGTGATGCTGGCCTCAGTGATGCTGGCCCGGCCACCGCTGAGACGATCGCTCTCAACCCCCGGTTTCAGACCCTGGCGGACTGGCTGGCGTGGCAGGAGACACTGCATCCAAGCCGAATCGATCTCAGGCTCGAGCGCGTGGGCGCCGTCTGGAAGCGCCTGCATCCTGAGCTGCCGCCCGGTCAGCTGCCCTGTCCGGTCATCACGGTTGGTGGGACCAATGGCAAGGGCTCCTGCGTCGCCTATCTCGAGGCCTGGTCTCTGGCAGCCGGCTATCGGTGTGGCGCCTATACCTCCCCGCATCTGCTGCAATACAACGAGCGTATCCGCATCGACGGGGAGATGGCGTCTGATGCAGACCTGTGCGACGCCTTTGCTCGTATCGATCAGGCTCGTGTCGATGCGCCACTGACCTATTTCGAATTCGGAACCCTGGCGGCGCTCGACCTCTTCGTCCAGGCCGGTATCGAGATCGTCTTGCTCGAGGTCGGTCTCGGTGGTCGTCTCGATGCGGTGAACATCATCGATGCCGATGTCTCCCTGGTGGCCAGCATCGGTCATGACCATTCGGCCTGGCTCGGCGACAGCCTGGATCAGATCGCCTTCGAGAAGGCGGGCATCTTCCGCCCGGGACGCCCGGCGGTGATTGGTCAGCGCGACGCGCCGGCGCGATTGCGAGCGCGCGCGAGCGAGATCGGCGCGCTGCCGATGCAGCTTGGACAGGAGCTTGACTGGACCGCCGACGCCGGTCAATGGTCCTGGCGCGGACCGAGCGGCAAGCGATATCGGGCGCTGCCCGCGCCAGCATTGAGAGGTCGTCAGCAATACGACAACGCCGCCGCTGCGCTCTGTGCGCTGGATTACCTCAGCGATCGGCTTCCGATCAGTCTAGCCGCGATTCGGCAGGGGTTGCTGCGGGTTCAGCTTGCCGGGCGTTTTACTGTGCTGCCGGCGCATCCAACCTGGGTCCTCGACGTCGCGCATAACGATCAGGCGGCGCTGAGCCTGGCCGAGAACCTATCCAGCTATCCTTGCGCTGGGCGCCGCCTGGCAGTGCTATCGTTGCTTGCTGACAAGGACGCGCGTGCTGTGACCGCCCCGCTGGCGCCGTTGATTCAGTGCTGGCACCTAGGGCTGGCGGCAAGTGATCGGGCGATGGCCTTGGATGATCTGGTCGCGGCCCTGGCTGAGGTTGCGCCAGCAACAGCCTGTCTCGCGCATCCAGACCTTGATCAGGCGCTTGCCGCCGCGGCCGCAGAGGCTGGTCCGGACGATCTGATCCTGGTGTTTGGCTCGTTCAAGGCGATCGAGGCGGCGCTGCGCAGTCCGATCATCGCTACTGTATAATCATCGATGGTTCAACGAGCGGATAGCCTGTGGCATGACGCGGATGGATGAGGCGGCGAAGAGACGTCTAGTCGGTGCAGCCGTATTGGTTGCGCTGGCGGTGATCTTTGTGCCGATGCTGGTCGAGCAAGGCGATGAGGGGATAGGAGAGCCGATCCTGATCCCTGATGCGCCTTATCTGGACGACGGTTCTGACCCTAATGCGTCATGGGGCCGCTCGACCTCATCGATCGACCAGCCTCTGCCTGAGCCGGACGACCTGACGATGCCGTTGCCGACACCGGAGCCACCGCCATCGGCGCTCGATGGTCAGATTGATGCGGGGCCTGCTGCGGGGCTTGATGCGGGCCGCGATGCCCAGCCGGCACGAACAGAGTCGCGCTCGGCTGCTCCAGCATCGTTGGGGCAGGGTCGCGCAAGCGCGTCCAGCGCTCCAACATCGACCACCCGCACCGATCAGGGCCGCAGTGCTGGTGCCGGTCGCGCCCCGGCGGGTCCTAAGCCTGTGCCATCTGGGACCACCGCCTGGGTGATCCAGGTTGCGAGTCTGGCCTCGCCGGAAGCGGCGCGCCAGCTCCAAGATGAGCTGCGGACAAAGGGCTATCCGGCCTTTGTCGAGCAAGCCGATGTTCGCGGCCGCCGTTACTACCGAGTGCGTATCGGACCAGAAGTGGAGCGTGGGCGGGCGGATCAGCTCGCCGAGCAGCTGGCAGCAGACACCGGCGGACAGCCACTGGTTCAGCGCTATCCTTGAGTCTGTGCTAACCCTCAGGTATCGGTCCGGTCCTCGCCCTGGCACTGTAGCCGGCGGCCTAAAGTGGGATCCTGATGCGCAGTCGCAGGCTCTTTGATCCGCTGTTTTTCTAGACGGGGCTCGAGGACGATCTGACCACAACAGGCCCGTCGCTTCGTTTAAGCAGGACCAACTATGATCTGGGTTGATTACGTCATCATCGCCATCATCGCGCTCTCGGCGCTGATTGGGCTGGCGCGCGGGTTGGTGAGAGAGGTGATCTCTCTGGTGGTCTGGGTCGCTGCACTAGCGGCCGCTTGGCTCTTCTATGAGCCCTTGGCGCTCGAGCTGACACCCTGGATCTCAACGCCTTCGCTGCGGATCGGCGTCGCCGTCTTGATCCTGGTGTTCGGTGTGCTGATTGCTGGCGCCATCTTTGGCTACATGCTCGCAACCCTGGTCGACAAGACCGGGCTGAGTGGCACGGATCGGCTCCTGGGTGTGATCTTCGGCGCGGCACGCGGCGCTGTGTTGGTCGCTTTGGTGGTCTTCCTCGCCTCCCTGACGCCGATCACCGATGACCCCTGGTGGGATCAATCGCAGCTCCTGGATCAGTTCAAGATCCTCGCCGATTGGATGCTGGAGCAAGTCCCTCCGGACGTCACCGAGCGCATCAAGGCGCTATGAGCTAATCCCCATGTGTGGAATCGTTGGCATCGTCGGCAAATCGCCGATCAATCAGATCCTCTATGACGCGCTCTTGGTGCTGCAGCATCGTGGGCAGGATGCCGCGGGCATCGTCACCAGTGATAGCAAGAAGCTGCACATGCGCAAGGATACCGGGCTGGCTCGGGATGTCTTCCGCACCCGACACATGCTGCGCCTGCGCGGCAATATGGGCATCGGCCATGTGCGCTATCCCACCGCCGGTGGATCATGCTCATCCGAGGCGCAACCCTTCTACGTCAACTCGCCCTACGGGATCGTGCTGGCGCATAACGGCAATCTGACCAACGCTGAAGAGCTCAAGCGCGACGTCTTTGTCGACGACCTGCGCCACATCAACACCGAGTCCGATTCCGAGATCCTGCTCAACGTCTTCGCCCACGAGCTGCAGCTGCAGAACAAGCTGCGCATCGATGAGCAGGACATCTTCCGCGCCGTCGAGGGCGTGCATCGGCGCTGCCGCGGTGGCTATGCGGCCGTGGCGATGATCCCGGGCTTTGGCGTCTTCGGCTTTCGCGACCCGCACGGCATCCGCCCGGTGGTCTATGGCGAGCGCGAGACCGAGGCGGGCAAGGAGTACATCATTGCCTCCGAGAGCGTGGCGCTGGATACCATCGGCTTCGAGCTGATCGGCGATGTGGCGCCGGGTGAGTGCGTCTTCATCGATATCGACGGCAACCTGCACACCAAGCAGTGTGCGCCGCAGCCGGTGCTCTCACCCTGCATCTTTGAGTTTGTCTATTTCGCCCGTCCCGACTCGATCATCGACAACATCTCGGTGCACAAGGCGCGCTCGCGCATGGGCAAGAAGCTGGCGAGCAAGATCAAGCGGGACTGGCCCAGTCACGACATCGATGTCGTGATCCCCGTCCCGGATACCAGCCGCACCGCGGCCCTGCAGCTGGCCAATCACCTGGGTGTGCCCTACGCCGAGGGCTTCATCAAGAACCGCTATATTGGTCGCACCTTTATCATGCCAGGCCAGCAGGTGCGCAAGAAGTCGGTGCGCCAGAAGCTGAATGCGATCGATCTCGAGTTTCGAAAGAAGAATGTGCTGCTGGTCGACGATTCCATCGTCCGCGGCACCACCTCGCAACAGATCATCCAGATGGCGCGCGACGCCGGGGCGCGGCGGGTCTATTTCGCCTCCGCTGCGCCGCCGGTGCGCTACCCGAACGTCTATGGGATCGATATGCCCTCGGCCAGCGAGCTGATCGCGCACGAGCGCAGCGAGGCCGAGATCGAGCGCGAGCTCGGCGCCGATCGGCTGTTCTTCCAAGACCTCGATGACCTGATCGACGCGGTCCAGAAGCGCGGCAAGAGCCTGGTCGATCGCTTCGATACCTCGGTCTTCGATGGCGTCTATGTAACCGGCGATGTCACGCCGGGCTACCTCGAGGAGCTTGAGAGCGCCAGGAACGATGGCGCTAAAGCGGAGCGTCAGTCGCGCCAGGACGAGACCGTGATCGAGCTCTACAACACCGCATGAGGTGATGCTGATGGATGCGGTGGATACGGAGCTAAACCCGGCAGGGACCCCGGGCTTCGCGACCCGAGCGATCCGGACGGGCCATCAGCGTACCGCCGAGGGCGAGCATTGCGAGCCGATCTTTCCGACCTCGAGCTTCGTCTTCGCGAGCGCGGCCGAGGCCGCAGCGCGCTTCTCGGGCGAGCAGCCGGGCAACATCTATTCGCGCTTCACCAATCCGACCGTGCGTGCCTTCGAGCAGCGCCTCGCGGCGCTGGAAGGCGGCGAATCATGCGTTGCAACTGCCTCCGGAATGGCCGCGATCCTAGCGACCTGCATGGGCTTGCTGCAGGCCGGCGACCGCATCCTGGCGGCGCGCAGTCTGTTCGGCAGCACCACGATGCTGTTCGACAAGTACCTGGCCCGTTTCGGCATCCTGACCGACTATGTCCCGCTCAGCGATCTGGATGCCTGGGCTGCCGCGATTCGGCCCGAGAGCAAACTGCTGTTCGCCGAGACGCCGTCGAACCCGCTCACCGAGATGGTCGCGATCCGGCCGCTGAGCGAGCTCGCCCATGCCCACGGCTGCCTGCTTGCGATCGACAACTGTTTCTGCACGCCGGCGCTGCAGCGACCGCTCGAGCATGGCGCCGACCTGGTGATCCACTCGGCGACCAAGTACCTGGATGGGCAGGGCCGGTGCGTCGGCGGTGCCGTGGTCGGCGATGCCAAGCGCGTTGGCGAGGACGTCTACGGCGTGGTGCGCACTGCCGGGCCGTCGCTCAGTCCGTTCAATGCCTGGTTGTTCCTCAAGGGCTTAGAGACGCTGCAGCTGCGCATGCGAGCCCACGCCGAAAGCGCCCTGGCATTAGCGCAATGGCTGGATCAGCATCCAGGCGTCGCACGCGTCTACTATCCCGGTCTGCCTGATCACCCGCAGCATCATCTGATCGCGGGCGCAACAGATAGCGGCGCAGATGCAGATGCAGGTGCAGGCACGAACACAGGCACGAACACAGGCAAAGGCACGGGCAATACGGCGCAGCAGCACACGGGCGGCGGCATCGTCTCCTTCGAGGTCGCCGTCGATCATCCCAGCCGTGCGCGCGAGACCGCCTGGTCGGTGATCGACGCCACACGGCTGCTCTCGATCACCGCCAACCTCGGCGACACCAAGACCACCATCACCCATCCCGCAACCACCACCCACGGCCGTCTGAGCCCCGAGGCCCGGGCCGCGGCTGGGATCAGCGAGGGGCTGATCCGGATTGCGGTCGGGCTCGAGGATCTCATCGATATTCAAACCGATCTCGAGCGTGGGCTGCCGGGCATCGGCGAATCGGTTCAACCTTAAGCAGTCGGCACCGGCACCGGCGATACCGCCGTCTAAGTGAACGACTGCGGGCAGGTCGTGTCAGCAGTTCTTGCAGATCCCGCGGGTGAATTCCTCGAGCTTGTGGGTGTCGGCGGCGAAGAGTCGGATGCCTTCCGAGAGCTTATCGGTCGCCATGGCGTCTTCGTTGAGCGCCCAGCGGAACGCCTGCTCGTTAAAGCTGACTCGGGGGAGGTCCATTGATTGTGCTGCCTCGGCGTCGAGCTTGCGCGGTACTGGGCCGTCGGTCTCGGCCAGCTCGGCGAGGAACTTGGGCGCGATGGTCAGGTAGTCGCAGCCAGCAAGCTCGAGGATCTCATCGAGGTTGCGGAAGCTGGCGCCCATGACGATGGTGTCGTAGCCGTGGCGCTTGAAGTAGTTGAAGATCTGGGTCACGGATTTGACGCCTGGGTCTTCGTCCGCGGGATAGCCATTGACGTTCTCGGCATGCTTGTACCAATCCAGGATGCGCCCGACGAAGGGTGAGATCAGGGTGGCCCCGGCCTCGGCGCAGGCGACGGCCTGCGGGAAGCTGAACAGCAAGGTGAGATTACAGTGGACGCCTTGGCTTTCGAGATGCTCAGCGGCCCGGATGCCCTCCCAGGTCGAGGCGATCTTGAACAGCACGCGCTCGCGCGGATCGACGCCAATATCCTCATAGAGCTGAATCAGGCCCTCGGCGCGGGCGATGGTCGCCTGGGTGTCGAATGACAGTCGTGCGTCGATCTCGGTTGAGACGCGGCCGGGCACGATCTTCAGGATCTCGGCGCCGAAGTTGACCGCGAGCTTGTCCATGGTCCAGCGTGCGTGCTCGTCGGCGTTATTGCCCTTGTCCTTGCCGAAGCTCACCGCGTCTTCGACCAGATGGCGGTAGGCTGGCATCTGCGCAGCCTTATAGAGCAGCGACGGGTTCGTGGTGGAATCCTGCGGCTTGTACTCGGCGATAGCCTCGAAGTCGCCCGTATCGGCGACCACGGTGGTCATGGTCTTGAGTTGCTCGAGCTTGCTCATGCAGCGTTGCCTCGTCTAGATCAGTGATGGATCGGCGTTCGCCAGAGCGAGCACCATAGTCGATATCGATGACAGTTGTGAATGCTTGTCGTGACCGGCTGGCCACTGACCCAGGCTGTGACCCAGGCTGTGATCCAGCGTTGCGATTCCGATGCGGTCAGTTATGGCACTTGGACAACTTCGTCTTGCTTCATGGGTTGAGTGTCACAATCTCGTCATAATTCACGTCCTCGCTTAAGAAGATACCGTTTCATGAGGCAAAGGCACCTAGCTAGGCAAGGGCATGTTGAGCTCCTTATTCCGCCCGAGCTGGAGTGTGCCGGGCTGATTGAGGCCGTTGGTCAGCAGTTTTCGGTCATCCGAGAATCTGACAAGACGCTGAGTCGCCGATTCTATGACAGCTTCGATTGGCGGCTGTTTAATGCAGATGTCAGTCTCGAATGGCGTTTCGATGAAAGCCCGACACCCGCCCAGTCGCGATCGAGCCCTCTTCAGGCGGCACCAGCTCAGCCCATGCTCCACTGGGGCAGGCTCATCGCGGCGGATGCTGAGCTGCTCCAACAGCCGCTGGAATCTGAGCCTGGCCTGCTCGACGAGATGCCAGCTGGACCGGTGCGGGACCAGCTTGCTCGGCTTCTTGAGATGCGTCGGCTGCTACCCCTTGTGGACGTCATCTCGCAGCAGACGCCGTTGCGCCTGCTAAACGAGG
>NZ_JBUDPI010000070.1:0-13621 GCF_054919635.1 Halochromatium sp.
CGCGGGTGCCGGCGCGCAACTGATGCCGCGGGAAGCGGTGCTCTCTGGTGGTGAGACACAGCTGGGTGCCTGTCCTTACCTCGGCTCGAATCGCTACCTGCATGCCGGGCAAGAATCAGTGAAGCGGCTATTCAAGGATCTGTGGCTTGGCTATAGCCGCGAGTCGCTGAGGCTGAGGCCTGCAACCTATTATGCGGAGAAGGTCGCGAACGACGTGCCACCGCTGGTTAATGAGGTTCTGCCCGCGAAGAATATCCTGCTAGTGCGCGACCCGCGCGGCGAGATGCTCTCGATCATGAAGTTCAATCGCCAGCGCGGCTACGATGCGTTCGGTTGGCTCCCAGAGGATACTCCTGAGCGCTTTGCGCTACGTCTCTGCGCGATGCGACGGCATTTTCTGCGCGAGGCCGCCTGTGTCGACGAGAATCCGCGGCGAATGGTGCTGCGCTACGAGGATATCGTGGTTGATTCCGAGCGATTTCTTGCCAGACTGCAGCACTTTCTTGGTGTCGAGATCGATCGCCGATTGTTCCATGAGCGACTCGATGGCTTTCGCGACCACATGACCTCGGACTCAGCGCTGCACTCGGTCGATGCCTGGCGCCATGAGCTGCCGCACGAGGCGGCGGCGATCATTCAGCACGGTCTGTCGCAAGAGCTGCAAGACCTGGGCTACCGTTGACCGGTGGCGCTCGGTAAAGCGCTAGTACCTGTTCTGCAGTGGCCTGGATCGAATCCGGCGGTTGGATGCCGGCACGCAGCCGCTCCCAGGTCTCCGGGTCGGCCGCGCGCTCCATGGCGCGTGCTAGGCTGGCCGGTGAGCCTCGCGAGAAGCGCAACCCGTCGACACCATCGCTAATCTTCTCTTTCATGCCACCAATGTCGCTACAGATGACCGGGCGCCCGAGGCCTTTAGCCTCTTGCAGCACCAGCGGTGAGTTTTCCCACCAGATCGATGGCAGCACCAGGGTGTCGATCTCATCGAACAGCCTCGTCAATTCGTCACGGTTGTAACTGCCGTGGACGTGCAGCTGCCTTGGGTAGCGCTGCTGCAGGGTTTCGATCCGCTCCTGAAGGCTCTCGTGCTGATCACGAAGTCCGCAGCCGTGGATGTGGACCTGCACCTGCTCACGCAGACCAGGCTCGAGGAAATCGATGGCGTCGAGCAGGACCTGAAGGCCCTTGTAGCGATTGATCTGGCCAAGGTAAGCAAAGCTTGCGCGCGGCTGCCCCTCATGCAATGGCCGGGGTTGCAATGGCTGCATCGGCGGTAGGCCATTGTCGATGACGCTGATTGGCCGATTCAAACCCCAACGCTGATAGGTCTCGCACAGGAATCGGCTCGGTGCGATGAAGTGGTCGATGAGGCTGAAAGCTGCACGGATCAGCCGATCGCGCAGAAAGATCTCCTCAGGTGTCCGCGGGCGTGGCGGGCGTTGTTTCAGGCAGTAGGCGCAGCGGGTAGGGCTCGCTTCAGTGCACAGCTCTTCGCTGTCAAACATCACCATCTGACCATCGTTGGCGCAGATTGGAAGGTACTCATGCAGGGTGAAGACGAGCTTGACCGGCTTGCCGGCCTTTGTGCGGTAGCGGGCGGCTTCGCGGATGAACTGGGTGCCTAGATGCAAGACGTGATGAAAGTGGATGGCATCAGGTTGCAACTGGGCGAGAAGCTGGCGGAAATCATGCCAGACCACCCGCAGCGAGGCGGGTGCGAGGTTGAAGAAATCCCGCATCTGGCCATGGAACAGGATCTCGTGCGGTCGCAGCATCGAGAAGGGTGTGCCACCGTGCTGCAGCGCATCTTCTCGGGTCGCTGCGAGCAGATAGGCATCGATGCCGCGCTCGCGCAGCTCACGAAATAGCTGGTAGGCGGCGATTTCGCCACCACCCTTGACCAGAGACGGGTGGCCATGCGCAATCAGGAGCACCCGCATCAGTGGGCCTCCTCAGCGCTGAGGCGAGCGATGGCGGCGCCCCACTTGCGGGTATGGCGCCAGCAGTTATAAACGGTGATCTTGTCGCGTCGGCTCTGGTCTGCGAACAGTGACTGCGATTGTCGTTCGAGGTGATAGAGCTGAACGTCGCGTGCGACAAGGATCTGCTTGCCCTGTTGACGCAGTGCCAGGCAGAGATCCGAGTCCTCGAAATCGCCGATGATGTAGCCTTCATCAAGGCCGCCGACACCAAGCAAGTCGGCCTTTCGCAGCATCAGACAGGCTGCGGTGGCCGCTTGAACCGGCACCACAGCGCGATGCGGCTCGACCGGCATCACTGGTAGACCCTTGCCGGGGTGGTCATTGATCCAGAGGCCGCCCAGGGATGGCAGGCGCTTAAAGACCATGCCGTCATGCTGCAAGGCATCATCCGGATAGAGCAGGCGCGCCCCCAGCGCGACACAATCCTGTTGCGCCTCGAAGCGCTCAAGCATGGCCGTGACCCAGCCGGCCTGGCTTGGGATGATGTCTGAGTTGAGCAGGAGCAGCTGTTCCGCACGTGCATGCTGAATGGCGAGGTTATTGGCGCCGGCGAAGCCAAGGTGGGCGCGGTAGATCACTGCGCTAAATGGGACCTCGTAGATCGGGGAAACGGCGGCACAGCATTCAGTAAACCCCTCGGTCAGGGAAGGGTCGTCAAGCACATAGATGAGATCGACCCAGTCACGAAAATCCGGATCATTAGCGAATTGGCTGAGCTGAAACTCGACGAAGTCATAGCGGCCATAGATCGGCACGATGACACTGACCCTTGGTTCGACAGGAGGCTCGCCGAAGCGGATGATCTCGCTTCCGGTGTCACGCGCTCGGCTAAAGGGAAGATCGGCAACGGCGGGGCCTAGTTGCTCATCGAGCAGCCTCAGCATCGCCTGGCCTCCGGGGTGGAAATGCTTGAGCAGCTCATGGGCCGTGTCGACAGGATCATCGAAGCGCTTCACCGGCGGCAGCGGGGGCATTGCGATGCCCTTGCCATCGAGCTCGAAGCCTGCGCTGAGGCTGACCGGGCCTTGGTCGGCATTGTCCTGGACATAGCTGAGGAAGCCCGCTGTGGCGGCCTGTGAGCGAATCGCAGGACCCAGTGCATCAATGAGGTCAGGGCGTGCGACTCGGTAGGCATCGTCGAGGAGATTGACCGCCCTCTCAGGCCCGAACGCCAGCTGGAGCTGTGCAGGCGCTGCCTCTGCAGAGATGCACCATCCGACTATGAGAAATCCTCGCTCCCCGACCTGGATGATCTCGTCAATGGCCGCTGCGGGTGCTAGGGCGATGTGCCGGTTGGCTGCCGGCTGAAGCTCGGCTCGCTGCCCGTGCTGCCCATCCTCCGAGCCTGCTGCGCCCTTCGCCACAGCATCTCCGTCGCTCGCTGTTGAAGAGGTTAAGGCCGTCGCGAAGGCTTGGGCGAGTGCGGTTGCGTTCTCGGGCAGGATCTGTAGCGCTGCCACCCTGAGGTCGGGCAGCAAGGCCTGTTGCTCGAGACCCAAGGTTTCGATCGTCGCCGGATCATTGCTGATCTCGATCTGACTGCGATAACGCTTGCGACCAACCCGAATCAGTAGGTCTAGGTGGCTGATCGGCCCGGGCAAGTGGCAGGCCTTGATGAATCCCTTGCCTGTTGGACTGATCTGCCGCTCGACATCATCGCGCCGATAGCGCTGGGAGAAGAAGGTCCCGCGGATCGCGATATCCGGCTCCGCCGTTGTCCACCCGGTGACGATGGCAAGGTTGCCGATGCGGACGCAACGATCGACCTTCGCCGCTTCGCCGTTGCCAAAGCTGGCAATGGTCTCATCGAGACGATCCAAAGTATGTCCGCCGAATAGGGCCATGCAGCGATCGCTTCTCCGGTCCCGGTCATCGAGCCATGACGAGTGTGGCCTGTGGCCTGCGAGTCTACACCAAGTCTTGGTGCAACAGGTCTTGGTGACGGCCTGCCCATGCTGCTGCCTCGGCCACTGCGCGAGCACGAGGCAAAGGATTAGTGCTTACCTGAGCTGTGTTTCGCAAGCGATTGATGTACTATCAAAGATGTCGCCGCGGAGCATGCTCAATTATGCCCTTACCCAGATCAGTATCGGTCTATCTCGGGAGTAGTGCGCTGCTGCTCGCCGCCCTGCTGCGCCGGCTGAGCTGGCTGCCGTTGATTGGTGGTGCCTATCGCGCCTGGGCCTGCAGGTTGATTCGGCAAAGCGGCCTCTTCGATGAACGCTTTTATCGCGACAATAATCGGGACCTGCAGCCACAGGCCAAGCAGCTGTTACAGCACTATGTGCTCTTAGGTGATCTTGAGGGTCGTTGTCCCTCGGCCTGTTTCGACCCCGCCTATTATCGACTGCAAGCGAGGTCCCAAGCCGCGCGAGCCCAGGCCTTGCTGCATTATCTCTTGGTCGGCCGCCATCGGCGGCTCGCGCCTAGCGCATGGTTCGACGCAGAGCATTATTTGCAGGAGAACAAGGATATTGCCCGAGCTCGGCTCGAGCCCTTGCGGCATTTCTTGGCCGAAGGTGCCTGGCAGGGGCGCACGCCGAGCAGTGCCTTCGATAGTGCGGCCTATCTGCAGGCCTACCCCGACCTAGCATCGAGCGGGCTCAATCCGCTCCTGCACTACATCTGTGAAGGTCGGTTCCAGGCCCGCCGAACCCGGTTCGGCAAGGCTCCTGATGGCGCCTCAAGACCCGCTAGGGCCTCGCAAGCACCAGATACGCAAACGACAGCCCGGCTCTGGCCAGCTGGAATTGCTGGATTCAGCGGCAAAGAGGATTGGATCAGCGCTGAGCGCCTGCTTGCGCAGCTCGAATGGCTGTCGCAGGAAAGTCCATGCGCAGCCAAGTCATCCTCTGCGCCATTCTCCGAGCCCACTGCTGAGCCCACTGCTGAAACTAGCCAGCATCCCGGCCAATCAGGCCCCGTCCAGACCAATCGGGGCGAGGGCTTTGAGAGCGCGATTCCAGCTCGGTCGTGTCGCACGCAGCTACCCATCGATGTGGTGGTACCGGTTTATCTTGGACGGCTTGAGACGCTGCGCTGCTTATTGAGCCTGTTGACCGCGCGGGTCCAGATTAACCACGAGCTGGTGGTGATCAACGATGCAAGTCCGGACCCGGTGCTCCGCGAGGCCTTGCGCAACCTGGCCAATGCAGGCCAGATCACCTTGGTTGAGCAGCTCGTGAATCAAGGCTTCGTCAAGAGTGCAAATCTTGGTCTGAGATTGCATCCGGATCGCGATGTGCTGCTGTTGAACGCCGATACCGAGGTCTATGACGGCTGGCTCGACCGACTGCATAGGACAGCCCTGCAGCATCCGAATGTCGGCACCGTGGCGCCGTTGTCGAATAATGCGACGATCTGCAGCTATCCCCGGCGCGGTTGTGATAATCCTTATCCGTTGGAGCTCGAGTATCGAGAGCTCGACGCCTTAGCTGCTCAGATCAACCGCGGGCTCAGCCGAGCTGCACCGACCTCAGTGGGCTTCTGTATGTTGGTGCGTCGGGCTTGCCTTGATGACGTTGGTCATTTTGATGAAGATGCGTTTAGCCCTGGCTACGGTGAGGAGAATGATTTTTCTCAGCGCGCATCGCGTCGTGGCTGGGTGCATCTGATTGCAGCTGATGTATTCGTGCCGCACTGGGGCGCGCGCTCGTTTCGCGGCGAGAAGGGGCGACATATGACCGCCGCGAAGGCAGTGATCGCGCGGCGTTATCCGAGCTACCGGCAGCAGGTCGCGGCTTTCGAGGCCGCGGACCCGCTTGCCGAAGCGCGTCGGCGGCTCGACTGGGGCCGACTGGCGCGGCATCGGGCTGAGGAGAATGTGCTGATCTTCCATCACCGTCGTGGAGGTGGCTCGGCGAGACGAGTCGAGGCAGAGATCAGCAGCTTGCATCAGCGCGGCCTTGGTGTGTTTCTGCTGCGACCGGTGTCCGGTGATCCGACATCCCTGGAGCTGAGTCTGCCGATGACATCGGCCTTGCCAAATCTGCCTCGATTCTCGATCACCGACGCTAAGGCTCTGACACAATTACTTCAGACGCTAGGGATCAGCGAGGTGCGGACACATGGACTGTTCGATCTGGTTCCGGATGCCGTTGCCTATCTCGAGCGGCTGGTGCGCTCGCTCGGGCTGCGTTGGGTGGCCTATCTGCACGACTACAAGGTGATCTGCCCAAGGGTGAATCTCGCCGATCGGCATGGGCGCTATTGCGGGGAGCAGGGAAACGCGCAATGCGGACACTGCCTCGCGCTGAATGGATCGGAGTTCGGTCGACCAGCGATCGCTGCATGGCGTGCGATGCATCGTCAAGCGCTGTCGGCCGCGGCCTTGATCCGAGTGCCGGACGAGGAGGTTGCGGGGCGGATTCGACGTTATTTCCCCGAGCTTCGACTCCAGGTCTCTGCGAATGACGGGACCGAGCACTCGGTCACCTGTCAGAGCCGCTCGTCGAAGCCGCCGTCGCAGCAAGCGCATATCGTGGTGATCGGTGCCATCGGTCGACGCAAGGGCTTCGATGTACTGCTGCGCTGTGCGCGTGATGCGCGAGCGCGCGGGCTCGGACTCAGGTTCACGTTGATGGGCTTCGGTCTCGACGACGCTCGGCTCAGGGCCCAGGGCGTGGAGGTGAGTGGCCGCTATCCTGAGGTGGATGCCCCGGGACTGTTGAAGCGGCTCTCAGCCGACCTGGTCTGGCTGCCGTCGACCTGCCCGGAGACCTTCTCCTACACCTTGTCGCTGGCATTGAGCGCTGGCTTGCCGATCTGCGCCTTTGATATCGGTGCCATCGCGGCGCGCCTGCGCCGACTCGGGATTGCCGATGGACTGGTCGCGCTGTCGCTCGCGGATCGGCCGGCCGCCTTGAATCGATTCCTCATCTCACTTGCGTCAGGGATGCCAGTGCGACGGCCAGCTCAGATGCCAGCGAGAGCGCCGGCCACTGCGACTGGCTAGCGCCATGGGCGCTGGTGCTGATGACCTGGCGTTAACCCTATCGCGTGGCCTTGCGCGTTGGCCTGGCGCTCAGCGGCTGTTTGGGCTGTCTGGCTTGCGCTGGTGCCCGGCGATGCTGTCGGACTGGGCGCGAGATAAGGGTTACCGCTGTGTCATCGGTTGGGGCGCGCGGCCGAGCGGTGTGCTCGGGCGAGAGGTCGCGCGCCGGCTCGGTCTGCCTTATCTTGGCCTGGAGGATGGTTTTCTGCGCTCCGTTGGGCTCGGTTCGGATGCTAGGGCGCCCTATTCGGTCATCGTTGATGATCTTGGGCTCTACTTCGATGCCCGAGCGCCTTCGCGCCTGGAGCAATTGCTGAATGGGCAGCGGCCCAAGCCGTTGCCCCTGCCCGCCCTCAGTGATGCAGTGGCGCTGGATCTGGATGCGCCGGCACTGCTTGGGCGGACCCGCGATGGCTTAGCAGCGATGGTCGGGTCGCGACTATCCAAGTACAACGCGGCGCCAGAACGGCAGCTGCCGCCAAGCCAGCGACCACGGGTGCTGGTCGTCGATCAGTGTCGCGGCGACGCCTCGATTCCGGGGGCGCTAGCCAACCCCAAGCGTTTCCGGGAGATGCTGGCGGCGGCGCGCGCCGAGCATCCGCGCGCGGAGATCCTGATCAAGGTGCATCCGGCGGTCCAAGCCGGACGGCGGCTCGGCCATTTCTCGGCAGCGGATGAGGATCATCGCACCCGATTGCTGACGGTGCCTTGGAGTCCGATCAGTCTGCTGCAGCAGGTCGACCAGGTCTATGTGGTCAGCTCGCAGATGGGGCTGGACGCCCTGCTGGTAGGCGTCCCCGTCAGCTGTTTCGGCGTGCCGTTCTATGCCGGCTGGGGCTTGACCGATGATCGGTTCCCGTCGCCACGACCGCGTCGGCCTTTGCGCTTGGAGCAGCTGTTCGCGGGCGCCTACCTCGGCTATTGCCACTACCTCGACCCGGATAGCGGCGAGCCCTGCTCCATGGAGCGGGTCATCGAGCACCTGGGGCTGCAGCGGCGGATGTTCGCGCTCAACGATGGACAGTTCATCGCCTATCGGTTTCCGCTCTGGAAGCGTCGCCACCTGCGTCGATTCCTGTGCGCGCCAGGCAACCGGATCGCGTTCATCTCGCGCGCCACGCAGCTCGGGAAGGCCGCCGGTCTCGCCGCAAGCCGGTCTCCAGCAGACGCGGATCGTACCGAGAGCCGCGCAACGCGAAGCGACACCAGTGTCAACCCCACTGAGACGAGCTCGGCTCGAGCCCAGCCCAGGGTTCTGCTCTGGGGAGCGCAGCGGCCCCGACGCTTGTTGGAGCATGCTCAGCGGCTTGGCTGCCCGGTCTGGCGGGTTGAGGATGGCTTCTTGCGCTCGGCTGGTTTGGGCTCGGACCTGAGCGCCCCGGCGTCCTGGGTCTTCGATCGGCAGGGGATCTATTTCGACCCTCGGCGACCGAGCGATCTCGAGCGGCTGTTGGCGCAGGCAGACTTCAGGGTCGCTGAGCTGGCGCGAGCGGCCAAGCTGAGGCAGGTCTTGATCGAGACGCGGCTGAGTAAGTACAACGTCGGCGAGCGGGCACGACGGCCTGTCGTTCTCGGCGCCGCAGGGCGTCGGGTGATCCTGGTGCCGGGACAGGTGCCAGGTGACGCCTCGCTCCGACTGGGCTGCAGTGGCGGTCCTGCGACCAACGCCGAGCTATTGGCGCAGGTGCGACGCGAGCATCCTGATGCCCATATCCTCTACAAGCCGCATCCCGATCTGTTACGTGGCAATCGGCTCGGTGATCGCCAGCCGATCGATCCCGAGGATTATGATCAGCTGCTGACCAAGGCGGGCATCGTCTCCTGCTTGGAGGTTGCCCATGAGGTGCACACCCTGACCTCGCTGGTCGGCTTCGAGGCCCTGTTGCGGGGCCTGCCTGTGCATACCTATGGTTGGCCCTTCTACGCTGGTTGGGGCCTGACGATCGACCATCACCCGCGCGCCGCGCGCGCGCGCCCATTGACCCTTGATGCGCTGGTCGCTGGCGTCCTGCTACGCTACCCGCGCTATGTCAATCCAGTCACTGGCGCATTCACCACGCCGGAGCATCTGATCCGGTTGCTCCAGCAGGCGCTTGCGACCAGGACCCCGGCGGCGACCGGCTCGCTGCTACTGCGACCCGTGCGGTTATTGCCACGGTTTGCGGCCGCCTGCTGGCGCGAATGGCGGCGACCGCTTCGAGGCGAGCTCGATGCGCCATCGATCGGCTTGGGCTGGCGTCTCAGATCCGACGAGTGAGGCGGCATTTCCTGTTTCTTCAGGGCGGGGTGGGGCCGCTATTCGCGGCGCTCGGCGCCCGGCTCGAGCGTGCTGGCCATAAGGTCTCGCGCCTGAACTTCTGCATGGGCGACTGGCTTGTTTGGCGACGAGCCGGCGCCCTGGCATTCCAGGAACGACTCGAACAGCTGCCCGCTTGGTTGGACGCGCTCTGCAGCCAGCGCCGGATCACGGACATGGTGCTGTTCGGGGCCTGCCGCCCAGTGCATCGTCCCGCACTCGCGCTAGGACGGGAGCGGGGCTTGCGCCTGCATCTGGTCGAAGAGGGCTACCTAAGGCCGCATTGGATCACCATTGAGCGCGGAGGGGTCAACGGCGAGTCGCCACTGCCGCGCGATCCCGACTGGTATCGACGTGTGGCGCCCCTGGTGCCGTCCGGGTCCCTGGATGCCTGGACGAGCCGCCCGATGGGCGGCGGTGATCTTCTCGCCCGGGCGGCGCAAGGCGGCTGCTATCAATGCGCACGGATCGCCGATCCCGTCCTGTTTCCGCACTATCGCAGTCATCGCGCCGATCATCCGTTGGCGGAGGCCGCAGGCTGGCTGCGCCGATTTGGCTTGCTGTCGTTGGCACGGCGCCCCGAGGCCTTGCGGATCGAACGGTTCTGGAGTCGCGACGCCAGGTGCTTCTTGCTGCCGCTGCAGCTGCATGATGATGCCCAAGTCCTCCATTATTCGCGGTTCAGGAGCCTATTCGAGCTGATCGATCAGGTGATCGCGTCGTTCGCTCAGCATGCACCGCCCGAGGCCAAACTGCTGATCAAGCAGCATCCGCTCGACAGCGGGTTGCGCGATTATGCCGGTCACGCGCGCCGAGCGGCAGTGGCAGCCGGTCTCGCTAATCGGGTACAGACGGTGGAGACGGGCGAGCTGTCTCGCCTGCTCGAGACCGCTGCAGGCTTGGTGACCATCAATAGCACCAGCGGCTTGGCGGCATTGCTGCGCCAGTGTCCAACCATCGCGCTTGGGCAGGCCATCTACGACCTGCCGGGCTTGACCTTTCAGGGGCCGCTCGACCAGTTTTGGTGGGCCGCTCGGCGGCCCGAGCCCGCGTTGGTCAGTGCCTTCATCCGCACCCTGCTGCACACGACCCAGCTTCGCGGCAATCTCTACACCGCTGCCGGTGTCCGCATGGCGCTGTCCGGGATCGACCGCTTCATGCTCGAGCAGTCTCCGCTCGAGGCCCTGCTGGAGCGCTGTCCAGTCGGTGCCAGGGGGTAATCTGGTCTTGGCTGCCGATCGACCTCGCTGAGCCTGTCAGCGGACCAGGCCGATGGCCGCGCGACTTGCGCCAAGCGGTCATGCAGTCGGCGATTGGACGTCGCTGCATGCCTGGGAGCGAGGGTCGCACTGTCCGAGCGCCCGCTCGACGCTGACCTTTTGCGCCGCGTTGGAGGCCAGTCGTGTGCGCCGAGCGGGATGTCTGGCCAGGTCGAGGATCTCGCTGATCCAGCGCTCGGGATTCAGGGGCAGCAGCAGGCCGTCGTGCCCATGTGCGACGATCTCATCGAAGGCGCTACCCCGGCTGTAGAGCCCAACAGCGGCGGCGGCGGTGATGTCGAAGAACTTGGTATAGCTTCGCGCTGCATTGAACGCCGACGGCAACAGCGGGGCTAGGCCAATATGGCGGCCTGGCTGCTGGATGAATGCCCGATAGCCTGCCCAGTCCATCGGCGGGACGACCCGTGTTCGCGGAAGGCCGCGGTAGCCCTTAGCAATCCGCTGATCGGCGATGACCTCGAGCCCGATGCGCGCATCGGTATCCACCAGCTTACGCATGAGCTGCTGCACCCAGGCATGCTCGCGCTGATGACTGGCACTGCCGTGGTAGAAGAGCCAGATCCTCGGCTCGGTCGATCGGGCCTCCGTCAGCGCTGGCCGGCGTGTGAGAGGCCGCGCCC
The DNA here is from genome assembly GCF_054919635.1 of Halochromatium sp. NCBI lineage: Bacteria > Pseudomonadati > Pseudomonadota > Gammaproteobacteria > Chromatiales > Chromatiaceae > Halochromatium > Halochromatium sp. Next base: position 11,169 of record NZ_JBUDPI010000070.1, read on the forward strand.
TTGATACCCAAGATCGCGTTGGCGCATCTGGCCGGGTCGTTTCAGGCTGAAGAGGAGCGGGCCGGATCGATTCGGCCCGGATCGATTCGGCCCGGTGCGGCGCGCCCGCCATCCGTTTTGGCTGCGCGCGCTGCGGATACTGGGGCTCCAGCGGACGAGGGCGGATCAACCGCGGTCGATAGCGTGCATATTTTCGCTGCAGCGCCACCGAGCCGACCCAGAGCTCAGCCTGTCCTTGCCGCAGTCTCCGTTGGAGCCAGCCCAGGCGACGGAAGCTCAGCCAGAACAGCTTCCAACGATAGCGCCAAGGCAAGCCGCCCCAGGCCAGGGGGTCGAGCAGATCGTCATCGATGAACAGCACAATCCGATGCAGCCGCAGACCCGGTTGCGAGAGGGCTCGTAGCCAGGACGACGGCAGATAGCGGACCAGGATAACCTCCGCGCTCTCCAGGGCCTGCAGCGGAGGAACCTCATCGAAGCCGCAGCGACGAGCTGATGCGCGCTGTGCTGCTGGGAATGATCCGACTGTCGAGGCGACCATCGGCATCAGAAAGAGGTCCGTGGTTGCGCTCGGGCGTTCTTCGACCAGATAGATGCTGTGCCCCATTGTCGCCCAAATGTCCCCCAGAAGATCTTCTCAGAAGATACCCCTCAGATGCCCATCGATCGTCGTCTTCTCGGCCTTGGTACTGTGCTAGATCATCCCACGATCGGCCCTGTCGTGCCTTTCCACGACCGCCATGGTCTTCTTCAGCGGCACTTGCGCTAACGCAGCGAGAAGTCCTCGTGCTGCAGGGTCAGATTGGGGTTATAGGCCGGGTCCTGCTGCAGCCGGCGCCCCCAGCGTGTCTGCATCCAAGCGAGCTCTGCGGCGAATCGCGCCTGCTTCGCCGCAGAGTCGTCGGCTCCGCGCGACGCCGACTCCTGCTGAGAGAGGTGGGCATCGGGCGTCCAGAGGTTGCGATAGCCTGCATCACGTACCCGAAGGCAGAAGTCGACATCGTTGAACGAGACCGGAAGCCGCTCGGCATCGAAGCCGCCGACCCGTTCGAACAGCTCGCGGCGCAGCATGAGACAGGCCGCAGTGACGGCGGACAGATTCTGCACCAGCTGCAGCCGGCTGAAGTAGCCGGGCTCGGTTCGATGGAAATACTTGTGGGCATGGCCAGCCACGCCGCCGATGCCGAGGATGACCCCGCCGTGCTGGACCCGTTCATCCGGGAACAGGAGCTTGGCGCCGACGCAGCCGATCTCCGGGCGCAGGGCCTGGCTGACCATCTCTGCGAGCCAGTCGCGACGGATCGGCGTCACATCGTTATTGAGCAGCAATAGCAGCTCGCCGCTGGCCTCGGTGGCGGCCGCATTGATGATGGCTGAGAAGTTGAAGCGACCTGGCCATTGCAGAACGCGGATCCGCTGATCCTGCTGCAGGGCTTGGAGGTAATCGAGTGTCGCCGGGTGCTGGCTGGCGTTATCGATGATCAGCAGCTCGATTGCTGGATAGTCCGTACGCTCGAGCACGGCCTCGACGCAGGGTGCGAGTAGGTCGAGCCGGTCGCGGGTAGGCAGGAGCACCGAGACCAGTGGCGGTGAGGCCGGAAGTGGCCAACGCACGCGATAGCTGTTGGCGACGGGGCCGAGCTCGGCCGTGGCCCCGGGATGCACAGTCGCGAGATGCGCGCTCAGGGCGGCAAGACCCGCCTGGCTGGTGTCGGGCTTGTGCGCGGGATCGGCCGCGGTGGAGCCTTCGCAGGCGCGCCAATGATAAAGGATGCGCGGGATGTGCACGATCGCAGCAGGATCACCGATCCGACGCCAGGCGCGCAGCAGCAGATCATGGTCCTGACTGCCATCGAGCTCGGTCCGCAAGCCGCCGAGCACGCGCAGCAAGCGGGTGCGATACACGGCGAGATGATTGACGTAGTTCTGCGCCAACGCCAGGTCCGGATTCCAGTCCGGCTTGAAATGGGGCTCGACACGTTCGCCGTCTGGGCCGAGCTTGTCCTCGTCGCTATAGAACAGGCAGGCCTCAGGGTGGCGGCTGAGGGCGCGGGCGACATAGTAGAGCGCATTGGGCACGAGGCAATCGTCGTGATCGAGGAACGCGGTTAGCTCGCCGCGCGCGACGCCGAGGGCCAGATTGCTCGCGACCGCAATGCCGCGGTTTTCGTCACAGCACTGAAGGTCGATGCGCCCATCCTGTCTTGCGAGCGCTGCCAGTACCAGCCGCGTCTCGTCTCGCGTCGAGCCATCATCGACGATGCAGAGCTGCCAATGCGGGTAGCTCTGAGCGCGTACCGACTCGACGCAAGCACGCAGCCAGTGGGCTGGCGTATTGAAGGTTGGCAGCAAGATCGAGATCAGCGGTTGGCAACGCAGCTTGGTGATCAGGCGCTGGACCTGGGCCGCTGATGGCTGCTGACGCTCGGCGCGAGCGAGCCAGTCGCGATAGA
>NZ_JBUDPI010000071.1:0-13552 GCF_054919635.1 Halochromatium sp.
CTGAGCTTCTGCCATCTGCGCTGCCTTTGATCCCGGGGCTGCCGATGACTCCTGCGGGGCTGCGAACGAAGCCATGCGCAAGGCATCACGCGCCTGCAATACAAGCTGCAGGATGCGTGAGTGCTCACGCAGCCACTGCCAGAGCCGACCGCTTACAGACCGGGCCGAGCGGTAGTCGGCTGAGAACAGAAATCGATCATCCCAGGTCAGGCCAGTCTCCTCAGCGATGAGATACGGCCGCAGCGGCTCATTGTCCAACGGGCGCGAGTTCTCATTGAGATCATTGCCAATAAAGAAGGCGAGCACGACGATGTCGGGTGAAAAGGCTTGAGCGATATGACGCCAGGCGAGCAGCGACTGTGCGGTGCTGTAACCGCTCACGGCAAAGTTCAGGACGTCAACAGCAGGCTGGCCGAGCTCAGCCTCAGGCTCGGCTCGAGCCGTCGGCATGGGTTCGGCGTCGGCTCCAGTCACCGTTAGCGGGATGGTGGAGTCACTGGCGCAGAATCCCTTGTTTAGGCTCTCGCCCATCAGTCGCCACCAGGTCTGGTCGAGCGGTACTTGAACCGCCTCGGTGAAGGAGTCGCCAAGTACAGCGATCCGCAGCACATCTTCAGGCTTGGCCTGGGGGTGATCTTGATCGCGGAAGCCCAGTGCGTTGGTCGAGATCAGCGCCTCGCCTTCGAATCGCTGCCATCCTTGACTCTGAGGTGGCGGTCGCCAACCCAGCACCGGATCGACCCGCTTTGCAAAGGCCCAGTAATATGACTGCCCCATGAGTCTGAGTCCGATCTCGCCGAGCAAGAGGGCGGCCAGTGAAGACGCCAGGATGAGGAGCAGCAAACGTGACAAGGGTGATCGATGAGGAACGGCTGTTCGAGGAGCCGCCAATCTACCGGATCTACTGGTGCCCTGCAGTGGAAACAGCTCGAGGGCTGATGATCAGCGATCAGGAGTCGGTGAGCCCGTGAAGTTCATCCACAGCGCCGATATTCATCTCGACAGCCCGCTGAGCGGCTTAGAGCGCTATGAAGGGGCGCCTGTCGACGCGATCCGCGGTGCCTCGCGCAGGGCATTCGAGAACCTGATTCAGCTGGCGATTGATGAGCAGGTGGCCTTTGTGCTCCTCGCTGGCGACCTCTTCGATGGCGACTGGCGGGATTACAACACGGGGCTCTTCTTCGTTCGGCAGATCCTGCGTCTGAAGGAGGCGGCGATCCCTGTCTTCGTGGTCGCAGGGAACCATGATGCGGCGAGCCAGATGACAAAGACGCTCAGGCCGCCGGAGAATCTGCATCTCTTTGCCACCCGTGCGCCCGAGAGCTGCATCCTCGAGGAGCAGGGCGTTGCCATCCACGGACAGGGGTTTGCGACCCGAGCGGTGACCGAAGATCTGACAGCCAAGTATCCGCTGGCCAATCCTGATTATTTCAATATTGGTCTACTACACACGGCGCTCGATGGCAGACCCGGCCACGAGGCCTATGCACCCTGCACACTCGACGGCTTGCGCTCGCGCGGCTACCAATACTGGGCACTCGGTCATGTCCATCGTCGTGAGGTCGTCGCAGAGGCGCCCTGGGTGGTCTTCCCCGGCAACCTGCAAGGGCGCCACGCGCGTGAGACCGGCCCCAAAGGCTGCTCGTTGGTTGAGGTGGATGAGGGCCAGGTGGTCTCGGTCGAGCATCGTCCACTGGATGTGGTGCGTTGGACGGTCTGCGACCTGGACCTGAGTGAGGTACAGCGTCTCGATGAGCTCTATGACCGCGTTGGGCCGTCCCTTGCCGCGGCAGTCAGTAAGGCCGAGGGACGTATGGTGGCAGCGCGTCTGCGCTTGCATGGGCCCTGCCCAATTCACACCCGGCTGCGCGCCGAGCAGGAGTCCGTCGTCAATGAGTGTCGTGCATTGGCCGAATCGGTGGGCTCCGGGGCCATCTGGATCGAGAAGCTGGTGCTCGAGACCGAGCAGGAGAGCTATGAGGATGCTGCGCTGGAGCGTGATGACGCCTTCAGCGGGCTGCTGCGCTCGATACGTGATCTTGATCTGGACGCCGAACGCCTAGCGGCCTTGTCTGAGGATTTTGCCGACCTGAGCGCTAAACTCCCGCCTGCGCTGCGCTGCGCTCCTGATGCCATTGATCCCGCTGATCCGGAGCAGCTAAGAGCCCGCTTGGAGGATGTCAAGGCACTCTTGATAGAGCGACTGTTGCGCGAGGGGCGGCGCCCGTGAAGGTTCTCGAGCTGCATCTGCTGGCCTATGGCCCGTTTACCGGCAAGACCTTGGACCTCAGCCAAGGCAGTGAAGGGCTGCACCTGGTCTATGGCCCAAACGAAGCCGGCAAGAGCTCGGCGCTTCGCGCTCTGGGCGCGCTGCTGTACGGGGTGCCGGAGCGGACACTGGACGACTTTCGGCACGCACGAACCGAGCTGCGCGTCGGTGCTCGGTTGCGTGGCGCTGAGGGTGACGAGCTGCAATGCTATCGCCGCAAAGGCCGCAAGAATACGCTGCTCGATGCCGCAGGCAGCCCGCTTGCTGAGGAGCGTCTGCAGCGGCTGCTCGGCGGCGTCGCCGAGCCACTGTTCGAGCGCCTGTTCGGGATCGATCATCAGGCCTTGGTCAGCGGCGGCCAGGCGCTGCTGCTCGAGCGGGGGCGCGAGGCGGAGGCACTATTTGGCACCGGCTTGGGCAGCACCTCGGTTCAGGCGCTGCTGAGCAGTTTCGAGCAAGAGGCGCAGTCGTTGTTTGCGCCGCGGGCCTCGAAGCCGGCGCTCAACGCCGGCTTGAGCAGGTTATCCGAGCTCGAGCGCGAACAACGCGATCTGTCGCTCTCGGTTCGGCATTGGGATGAGGCCCGCAAGGCCGTTGAGAAGAGCACCAGCGAGCTGCTGGCCATCGATCAGCAGCTTGCTGACGCCGCTCGGCGCCGCCACAGCCTGGAGCGGATCAGACGATCCTTGCCGGGATTGGCCAAGCGACGTCATCTGCGTGAGCAGATCGCGGCGCTTGGTGAGGTCCCATCCCTTGAGGATGACGTCAGTCAGCGCCGAGAGGCAGCCCTAACAACGCATCGAGTCGCGCTCGAGGGTCGCGCGAAGGCGGAGGCTCGGCTCAAGGGTCTGCGTGCGGATATCGCCGGCTTGGAGGTCTCCGGAGAGCTGCTGGCCGAGTCCGATGGGATCGACGAGCTGCGTGATCGATTGGGTGGCTATCTGAAGGCGAGTCGTGACAAGCCCGGCCTGATCGAGAGCCGGTTGACCCTGCTCGAGCAGGCCCGGCAGCGCTTCACTGAGATTCGTGCCGATCTCAGGCTCGATGCGATCGAGACCTTGCGGCCGATGCTCAGTCGGCGGCGTCGCGCCACCGAGCTGGGCGGGCGTCGCGAAGCCCTGGTGTCCGCTGTGAGACAGGCCACCGAGAATCGCCAAGCGGCCGCGGAGAAGCTCGGCAAGAAGCGGGAACAGCTGGATGCCTTGCCTGAGCCGATTGCCGATGTGGTCCTGCGGCAAGCACTCAGGGAGGCGATCGGCGAGGGCCGCAGAGCGGGTGACCTCGATAGTGCGCTCGCCCAAGCGACGGCGCGATCGATCCAGCATCAAGCGGCCTGCGAGCGCGAGCTTCAGGCCCTTGGACTCTGGAGGGGGAGCCTCTCCGAACTGGCAACTGCAGCGCTCCCGAGCACGCAGACGCTGGCGCGTTATAGGAGTGGATTCGACGCGCTTGACGACGAAGCAGGCCGCCTGAACGAGAGGATCACTGACGCACAACATGAACAGCGCGAGATCGAGACAGCCCTGCGGGCACTACAGCTCTCGGGCGAGGTGCCAACAGAAGGCCAGCTTCAGGCGGCCCGCGAGCGACGCGATCAGGGCTGGCGGCTCCTGAAGCGGCAATGGATCGATCAGGAAGACATCGCTGTTGAAGCCCGGAGCTACGCGACCGACGTGTCGCTGCCAGAGGCGTTCGAGCAAGGCCTTGCCCATGCCGACGAGGTGGCCGACCGGCTTCGCCGGGAATCACACAGGGTCCATGAGCAAGCAAGCGCGCAAGCCAAGCTCGAGGCTTGTCGTCAGCGCTGCTCCGATGCCGCGTCCGCGTTAGAGCAGATTAGGCGACAGCGGGAGGAGCTCGAGACATCATGGCATGCCCTGTGGGCGGAGCTGAGCATCGAGCCGCTTCCCGCCACTGAGATGTTGACCTGGGTCGAGCAGGTCATGCGGCTGCGCGAGAAGATCGTGCAAGGCAATGAGCTGCGGGCTTCTGCGCATGCGCTAGCGATCAGCCGCGAGGATCAGGCCAGCACTCTGATCCGGGCTTTGTCGGCTTGCGGGCAGCCGCTCCCTACGGAGGCACTGCAGCAACCGATGCAACACTCATCGGTGCAGACGTCGTCGCCGTCAGCGCTGCAACCGGCCATGCAGTCCCAAGGGACGCAAGGCGCACTGCGCCCGTTGCTCGAGTATGCTGAGTCATGTCTCGATGCGCTCGAGCGTGGCGCGAGCCTGCGGGCTGGGCTCGAGAAGGAGGTGGCCGAGTTCGAGGAGACCTTGCAGATGCTCGGCCGAGAGGTGAGCCGCAGCGAGCAGGACCTCGCCGGCTGGACGGCCGATTGGGCCGCGCTGATGCGCGAGCTGCGCCTGCAGGATCAGGCCACACCCGCTGAGGTGTCGGACTATCTGCAAGCGATTGCGGATGGTCTTGGGTTAGTCGATGACGCGGCCAAGATCGAGATCCGTATCCATGCGATCGAGCGCGAGGCTGAGGATTTCGAGCGCGATGTGCGGGGTCTGCTGGAGCGGTTGGCTCCGAACCTTGCGCGTCGTCCGGTAGGTGAGGCCATGCACCAGCTCGCCGCACAGCTGACTGAGCAGCGAGCGGCGAAAAGTCGGCTCGACGAGCTCAATAAGCAGATGATCCAAGCCGAGCACGAGATCCGCGATGCCAATGGGGTGCTTAGCTCGGCGGACGCTGTGCTGGCCGAGCTCTGCCAACAGGCGGGTTGTGACAGCGTCGACGAGCTCGAGGCCGTCGAACGGCGTTTCCTTGATCGCCGCAGGCTGATCAACCAGCTGCGTGAGGTTGAGACCGAGCTGATCGACAATGGTGATGGGTTGAGCCTTGAAGGCTTAGAGGCCGAGGCCGCAGAGATCGACCGCGATGCGGTGATCGCTGAGCTTGCCGCTCTCGATCAGCGGATCGACCGCGAGCTGAAACCGCAACGCGAACTGATTTTTGAGCAGAAGTTGAGTGCCGAAGGCCAATTCCAGGCGATGGCAGGGTCTGATGAGGCCTCGGCACTCGCGGAGCAGGTTCAGCAGACGCTCTCCGAGCTGCGCGGACAGGCCGAGCGCTACATCCGCTTGAGGCTCGCAGCGCGCCTGCTGCGTGACGAGATCGAGGCCTTTCGGCGAAAGCATCGCGATCCCATCCTGACGCAGGCGAGCCGTTACTTCAGTAAGCTGACCTGCGGCTCTCTGATTGCCGTCGAGACCGATTTCGATGAGGTCGACCAGCCGGTGCTGGTTGGCAGGCGACCGAACGGCGAACGGCTCCGGGTGGAGGCGATGAGCACAGGCACGCGCGATCAGCTCTACCTAGCGCTAAGGCTCGCGGCGATCGACCACTATTGTCAGAGCTCCGAGCCGTTGCCGCTCATCGTCGACGATATCCTGATCCAGTTCGACGATGAGCGATCCCGCGCGACCCTAGAGGCCCTGGTTGAGTTTTCCGCCACGACCCAAGTCATCCTGTTCACCCATCATGGGCGCGTCGTCGAGCAGGCGAGGGGGCTCGAGCGCGCAACCGCGTCTGTCTTTGTTCACGAACTGGACCGACAAGCCGGATGAAAGGGACGACGATCTAGCAGGCTCGTTCTGCCCGTATCGGCCCGTATCCGCCAGTATCTGTCGTATACGCGCGATGACGTCAGCTCTGGCTGGGGCGCGACGCGGGACGATAGAAGAGGTGGCGTCCGATCTGGGCGGTGCGTTGGAACGAGCGCGACCATTTCGGCGAGACATAGGTGGCATGATAGTAGAGGGCACCGTTGGTCGGGTCAGGGGATTGCTCCGCCAGGATCTGGCGCCCCAGGTCGAGAGACTTGCGCCAGGCCTTCTCTTCCGTGGGATGGTCCGACTTACCGTCGCACCACCAGGAGAACTGGCAGCGATTGCGCTTTTGACCGCCCTGTTTAACGACGTCGCAGACCGACTCCGGAAAGGCTTCGGAAGCAACCCGGTTCAGGGTCACCTGAGCAACGGCGATCTGGCCGGTCAACGGCTCGGATCGGGCCTCATGGTAGATGTTGAGGGCGAGGCAATGCAGGTCTTCGTCGATAGCGGGCTCTACCTCCGTGACGCGAGCGATCGGCCTGGCATCCGACGGGATCGCGCAGGCGGTCGGCGCTGAACTATCAGCCGTCGCAACGGCCTCGGCAGGCGAAACCTGTGACAATGGCTCGAGCCTGGTTTCGACTGGCTTGAGCTCCTTTGTTTCACGCGGCTCGAGCACCGGCGACAAGAGCATTGAGGGGACGATGGTTGCAGCGAAGGCAGCGATGGAGGCGGTTCGCATAAGCTCCTTCCTGTTGTTATGTTTTCAGCAAACGAGATTAGGGACTTATGATATACGAGGTCGCGCAATAAGGGAAATCCCTAAGGTTCTGTGCTGCAGGTCTCCGACCCAGGCGCTGGCGCTCGCATTCCGCAAGAACTTTAAGGTATCGTTATGAAGTTTTGTCAAGCTGTATTCACCTTGCTAGCGTAGGTTTTTGCCTCGCATCAACGCCAGAGGAGCCGTCTCGTGAGCCCAGATCCGTCAACAAAGCCGCAGAAAAAGCAGCGCAGCAGTTCGTCCGTCTCCCTCGCCACTTTATTGATGCTGGCAGTGATCATCGCCGCCGGCGTATTTCTGCGCGGTCAGGCCTATCTAGGCACCGAGGTGGTCGAGCCGCTTCAGGCAGGCTCCGCCGATGCCTACGCGCTGGCGCAGACCCTGAGCAGCCAAGGCGCCCTCCAGATCTTGTCTGCTCCCTTCGATGCCAACGCTGAAGCCGATACCTCTGAGACCTTTGGGAGTCTCGGCTATCCATTGTTTCTCTCGCTGTTCGCCAACCCGGAGGCGAGTACCGGCAGCATTAACGCGATCGTCATCTCGCAGCTCGTGCTCGGCGCCTTGGCGATCCTGCTCGTGTTTATGCTCACCAGTCGGCTGATGGACCGACATTGGGCCCTGATCGCGGCACTGCTGACCGCCGTCAGCCCTTATCTGGTGAACATCAGCCTTTATGTCGTCAGCGCGACGCTGCTGCTCGTGATCCTACTGCTTTACCTAACCACGACGGCAAAGATTGGTGAGCGCAAGGCTCTGATTAGCGGCTTTGTGGCAGCCGTCTTACTGGGCCTCGTGGTCTGGGTCGATCCCACCTACGAATTCTTGATTCTGCCTTGGCTGCTGGTTTTATATGCGTCGAGCAAAGGCGCCTCGAAGCTGATCACACCGATCGCCGCGATTCTCGGTTTTGCCTTGATCGTCGGCCCCTGGATCGCACGTAATCAGGAGGTGATCGACACCCCAATCGACACCGCACCAATCGCCGCCAGCCTCCAGCAGGGAATGCCGGAATCACAAACGGGAGACGCAGCCTCCACAGAGGCGACGGATCTGCAAACGGTGCTTGGCCAGTTCAGTGGCGGTTTTCTCGATGATCCGCGCGGATTCCTGAGCTGGTACTTCATCGACAAGCCGACGGTACTTTGGTCGGTGGGCGAGCAGGCAGGGATTGAGCAGACCTTTGTCTACCCGGTGTCAGAATCGCCCTACACCGAGAACCCGGCCTTTCTTACCAGCGCGGAATTCATGCAGCTCCTGCACGATCCTGTGCTGCTGCTCGGTGCACTGGGTGCGCTGCTGGTCTGGCTACCCTTCGCTGGTCGACGCCTGACCCCGGCACAGCGTATTGGCCTGCGCAGCATCAGCTTGGTCCTGATCTACACAACCCTCGCCAAGATCTTCGGCACCGCAGCACCGCAGTACGCCACCCCACTGCTGCCACTGCTGTTCGTGATGGCCCTGACACCATTCTATATCGTCACCGCACCGCAGCTAGAGGCAGCGCCGAAAAAGGCAGCGAAATCCAAGAAGTCCAAGTCGAAAGGCCAGGAGCGAGAGGATGAAGCTAGTGAGGCCGCTCCTGAGGCCGCTTAGCTTTGTTGAGGCCTAGACAGTGGAAGCGAGGCTCAAGGAAGAGGCACTCCGAAGCCCAACGGATGCCGCCGTCATGCCGTCCGTGTCCGTGTCAGGGGCGCAATCGTTAGGGCTTCAATGCCATGGTCTTATGAACCGCATCGTCGGATAAGAAGCTCAACTTCATAATTCAGGCTGAAAAATGCGAGAGCAACTTCGGTTGCTCTCGTATTCGCATAGACTACGCAACCGCTAACTGCAAGCTACGTTGTTCTTGAGCTCTAGAGTTCAACAGCTTATTAGATCACTCCGTGTTACGGCATTCTTGTGGAACCATTGATAGACAGTCTTCAGTGGTGGAACATGCCCAGGTGACCATGCCATTATCCTCAAGTGTCGGTGTGAGTGTTACTGGGCACCCGTCAACAGTGTCTGTACCAGTGATTGTGATGACACCAGCGTCGGCGCACTCTAGTGTTGCAATATTGCCCGCCTCGTCATCTGCAGCTATTGTAGTTACGCCATCGCAGGAATTTGCAGTATCGTTGTTACTGATAATATTTTCGCTAACAGTTGTCTTAGCCGCTGATCCAGCGACAAGCAGCTCAGACATACGTGCACGTTGCGTATAATCCAAATAAGAAGGAATTGCGATTGCCGCGAGAATGCCGATTATGGCAACCACGATCATCAGTTCGATAAGCGTAAAACCAGCTTGTAATCTTTGCTTCTTCATCATGATGTCCTGTTGAATTTAGAGTCGAAATTCTGACTGTAGTACGTGAGCTCGTCTTGAATGTATGGTCGAGTCAGCGCACAGTTAATAAGAAGCAATAGGCATGCCAACGTACCTTTGATGAGTGATCACTTGGTAGTCTCCTATAGAAGTCATTGATAACACCTCAAGCAATGATCTAGAGCAAGATTTGACTAGATATATGCGCCCCTGCTGCCAAACATAGCTGACAAAAATAGACACTATTTGACGATATTGGCATAGCACCCAGTCTGATAAGTACGCGCGAATCGATGTCTACTCACAATTACAATACCGGCCCCAGCATGGCGACGGTGTTGTTGATGAGGCGCCGATGGCGGGGCCAGTTGGCGACCTGCTCGGGGTCGACGAGCAGCGCGCTTTCGAGGTAGCGCTGTTGGCGCGCTCGGATCTGCTCGGTCAGATCAGGATCGTAGAGCAGGATATTGTTCTCATAGTTGAGATCGAAGCTGCGGCGGTCCATGTTGGCGGAGCCGACGAGGCTGATCTCGCCGTCTAGGGTGAGGGACTTGGTGTGTAGGAGGCCGCCGACGTATTCGTAGATTTGGACGCCGGCGTCGAGGAGGTCGGCATAGTAGCTGCGGCTGGTGGCGGCGACGATGCGGCTGTCGTTGCGTTGAGGGAAGACGATCAGGGTCTCGACGCCGCGGCGGGCGCTGGCGCAGAGGGCGGCCTGCATGGATTCGTCGGGTACGTAGTAGGGGGTGGTGATCACCAAGCTGTGGCGGGCGCTGTAGATCAGGGCTTCGAACAGCTCGGGCATGGCCGAGTAGCGCACTGTGGGACCGGTGCCGACGACTTGGGCGCTGATGCTGGCTCTGAGCGCAAATTCATCGATCGATTGGGTGCTGCTACCATTCGGTTCAGTGGGGGAGCTAGCGATCTCCGTGACAGCGTCGGGGGCAGAGAAGATGAGCTCGCTAGCGCTATCCATGGCGGTGCTCGGACTGCCAGTACGGGTGCTGGTGCTGCTGCGGCTTGAGCTCGGGGTGCCGGCTGGGCCAACATTGCCACTGTCCGTTGAAGAGCCGTTTCGGCTTTCGCCGACTCGCCTGGCGGTAATGCTCGGAATCGGACGCAGCAGCAGCGCATCGATGTCATCATCGACATGCGCCATCCAGTCACCGGCGAACAGATGCTGGTTCTGACGTGCGATCGGCCCTTCGAAGCGGACCATCATATCGACCCAGGGCGCGTACTTGGGCTTGACCCGGAACTCGGGGTCGGCGCAGTTCTGGCTGCCGCAGTAGGTAATCCAGTCGTCGATGACGACGATCTTGCGGTGATTGCGAAGGTCGATGCGGCCGCCGAGCACGCGCAGAATGGGATTACCGATGGGCAAGGCGCGCGCGAGCTTGACGCCAGCGGCCTGCATGGTTTTCCAGTGCTCGGAGTGGATCATGCTGCGCGAGCCGAGGTCATCCGCCATCGCGCGGCAGGTGACGCCGCGCTGGGCGGTGCGCATCAGGGCCTGGGCGATCTTAAGCCCGTTGTTGTCTGCGAGCCAGATGTAGAACAGGACGTGGACGTGATCTTGGGCGGCGTCGATGTCGGCGACCAGTGAGTCGATGACAGCGTTGGAGTCTGGCGGGATGCAAGCTCGATTACCGCCGATCGGCTGGAACCCACTGATGGATTGCCCGACCTGGAAGAGATGGGCATGACGATCAGGGATCGATGGCCTGATGCTCGGTGCGTCCATTCCGGGGGCTGCAGTGACCGGAGGCATCTGCTCGAGCACGCGACGCATGCGCTCGGCGCGCTTGCGGCCGATGTTGGTCTCCCCGAGCAGCAGATAGGCGATGATGCCGCCGATGGGCAGGGCGATGACCACCACGACCCAGGTCAGCCGAGCCGTGGGATCTCGGTGCGGCTTTAGCAGCACACGGATGATCACCATGATCTGAATCATCGTATGCAGCGCGACGAACAGCGTGGTGAATAGGGCCGATTCAGTCATTGCTGGTTGCCGATTTTGGCGGGAGATCCATGTTCGATGCGCTCGTCATCTCCGGTTATCGGGACGCGTGGCAACAACACTGGGCAACCGCGCCCCTGCCGGTGGGCGGCCGCCACAGGGTGCGGGCACCAAGCGCCGCTGAGTGGGCGAGCAGCATCCCTGCCGCAGGAGTCCGAAGTCACTTCAATGCGCAAACTGCGGCGTCGGCGGTTTCGGCGCCCGATCGGTCTGCGGTGCAAAGTGGGTAACCGCCTTCTTGATATCGTCGAGCAGCATCTGCCCCATGTCTTCGCTGAATCCTTCACGCACGACGATGCGCAGCACGGCGACGTCCTGAGCATCCTCCGGCATGGTGTAGGCGGGCACCTGCCAACCGAACTCGCGCAGCTTATCCGAGACGTCGAAGACGCTGTAGTGGTTGATCTCGTCGCGCAGCTTGAAGGCGAAGACCGGGATGGCGCTGCCGTCGCTGACGAGCTCAAAGGGGCCGATCTCGGCGATGCCGCTGGAGAGCATCATCGCGGTGTCGCGCAGCGCCTCCATGATCTGCCGGTAGCCGGCCTCGCCGAGGCGCAGAAAGTTGTAGTACTGGGCCACGACCTGGTTGCCGGGGCGGGAGAAGTTCAGCGTGAAGGTCGGCATGTCGCCGCCGAGATAGTTGACGTGGAAGACTAGGTCGTCCGGGAGATCCTCTTGGCCGCGCCAGACGACCCAGCCAATACCGGGATAGACCAGACCGTACTTGTGGCCGGAGACATTGATCGATTTGACCAGTGGCAGCCGGAAATCCCACTTCAGGTCTGGATGTAGGAAGGGCGCGACAAAGCCACCGCTGGCGGCGTCGATGTGCATCGGGATCTGCCAGCCGGTGCTGGCGTTCTGCTCGACCAGTGCGTCGTGGATGGCTTCGATCGGCTCGAACTCGCCGGTAAAGGTGGTGCCGAGGATGGCGACGACGCCGATGGTATTTTCGTCGGTGCGAGCGATGACCTCATCGGCTGAGATCACGTAGCGACCCTTCTGCATCGGGATGTAGCGAGGCTCGATCTCCCAGTAGCGGCAGAACTTCTCCCAGACCACCTGGACGTTGGAGCCAAGGATCAGGTTGGGCTTGTCGGTCGGCTTGCCTTCGGCTTGGCGACGCGCGCGCCAGCGCCATTTGAGCGCCATGCCGGCGAGCATCACCGCCTCGCTGGAGCCGATGGCAGAGGCGCCAACGCCCGGCTCCGGCGCATTGAAGAGGTTGGAGACGATATTGATGCAGCGCGCCTCGATCTCGGCGGTTTGGGGATACTCGTCCTTGTCGATCAGGTTCTTGTCGAAGGCCTCGGCCATCAGTCGCTCGGCCTGGGGCTCCATCCAGGTGGTGACGAAGGTGGCCATGTTGAGCCGCGAGTTGCCGTCGAGCATCAGCTCATCGTGGATCAGCTGGTAGACCGTGTCGGGTGCCATCTCATGTTCGGGGAGCCGATTCTTCGGGATCGCCTGCTTCATGCCACGGCGGGCGTAGGCAGGGGCGAGCACGGCGTCGGCGTCGTCGGCATTGAAGCCTTGGGTCGGCTGCTTGTCCGTCATCAGGATCTCCGGAGTGGGACTGGGTCGGTTGACAGCCGGCAGGGTAGCGGGCCGGTCTGAGTCGGGCAAGGAATGGGGGGATGCGCGATCGTTCGCAGCAGGGCCTTTGCCACGAGCGATGACCCTGTCGCTCGTCTTCGAGTTCTTCACTATCGGGGTGCACAGACCCGTCGCCAATGCTCAGCAATCTCCTCCCGTCGGCAGATCCAGACCTGCTCTTGGCGGCGGGCGAAATCGAGGAACCGTGACAATGCCATTGCCCGCGCGGGATGACCGCTGATGCGCCCGTGCAGCCCCACGCTCATCATCTTCGGCTGGCGCCCGCCCTCGTGCCAGAGCAGCTCGAAGGCGTCGCGCAGCTGCTGAAAGAAGTCATCGCCGCAGGAGAAGCCGCCTGGGAGCAGATAGCGTGCGTCATTGTTGACGAGCGTGTAAGGGATGATGAGGTGCGGGGGCGAGCCCGGTGCCCAGTAGGGCAGGTCGTCGTTGTAGGCATCGGAGTCATAGAGCAGGCCGCCTTCTTGGCGCAGCAGCCGGCGGGTGCTCGGGCTGACGCGACCGGTGTACCAGCCGCGCGGGCGCTGACCACAAGACGATTCGATCAGCCGCACCGTGCGGCGGATGTGTTGGCGCTCCTCGTCCTCGGGGATGCGGTGATAATCGAGCCAACGATAGCCGTGGCCAGCCACCTCATGGCCGGAGGTGCAGAGTGCGCGCGCCAGCGGTGGGTTCAGCTCCAACGCGCGGCCGGTGGCGAAGATGGTCAGCGGCAGATTGCGCTCGCGAAACAGCTCCAGGATGCGCCACACACCGGCCCTGGCGCCATACTCGTACATGCCCTCAACACTCAGATCACGCTCGCCGCGCCGCGCTGGGCGGCCAGGGAGCTCATGCAGGTAGGCCTCGGATTCCGCATCGCCGTTGAGGATGCTCGACTCGGCGCCTTCTTCGACATTGAGTACGAACTGCAGGGCGAGGCGAGCACCTCCGGGCCAGGCTGGGTGCGGCGGCTGGCCGCTATAGCCAATCAGGTCGCGCTCGGCCATCAGCCGAGCTC
>NZ_JBUDPI010000072.1:0-13493 GCF_054919635.1 Halochromatium sp.
GGGTCAATCGCGCTGGCAAGCCCTGGCCGACCGAGCTCGAGCCACCCTTGTGTGAGGTGGCCGATCTGAACGCGCTGGAAGCCTGGCTCGGTCTGGACCCGCCGAGCTCGCTCGCCAGGAGCAGCCCGGCTCGTTCGAGCCCTTCGGCTAGACCCAGTGCCGAACGCTCCAACCACGACCTCGCGCCTGAAACCACGGGGCAGGACGCGGATCAGGCCGACGGCAATGCCGCCAGCCAAACCGCCGATGCGCCTGCCCGCCAGGCCAGTGGCGAGCCAAGATCATGAGCTTGACCTTCCACCGCTTGGCCGAGGATGGCCTTGCCCGACGCGGTCGATTGATCCTGCCCCGGGGTAGCATCGAGACCCCGGCCTTCATGCCGGTTGGTACCTATGGCACGGTCAAGGGCCTGACCCCCGAGGAGCTGCACACCATCGGCGCGGAGATCATCCTCGGCAACACCTTCCATCTGATGTTGCGTCCCGGCACGGAGATCATCGAGCAGCTTGGCGGCCTGCAGCGGTTTATGCACTGGGATGGTCCAATCCTGACCGACTCGGGCGGCTTTCAGGTCTTCAGCCTTGGCGAGCTGCGCAAGATCAGCGAGCAGGGGGTGCATTTCCGCTCACCGGTCGACGGCAGTCCGGTCTTCCTGGGACCGGAAGAGTCGATGGCGGTCCAGCGGGCGCTGGGCTCCGACATCGTGATGATCTTCGATGAGTGCACAGCCTACCCGGCGAGCGATGACGAGGTACGCCGCTCGATGGAGCTCTCGCTGCGCTGGGCCGCACGCTGTAACCAGGCGCATGGCGACAATCCAGCGGCGCTGTTCGGCATCATCCAGGGTGGTATGTCGCCAGCAATGCGCTCAGCCTCTCTGGCTGGGCTCTTGGAGATCGGCTTCGATGGCTATGCCGTCGGTGGACTCTCGGTCGGCGAGCCGCCGGCCGAACGGCTGCGAGTGCTGGATCACCTCGCCGGCGAGCTACCCCCGGAGCATCCCCGGTATCTGATGGGCGTTGGCAAGCCAACCGACATCGTCGAGGCCGTGGGGCGCGGGATTGATCTCTTCGATTGCGTGATGCCGACGCGCAACGCGCGCAATGGCCATCTGTTCGTCCGGGGCGGTGTATTGCGAATTCGCAACGCCCGCTATAAAAACGACGAGACTCCGCTCGACCCCGGCTGTCGCTGCTACACCTGCCAGCATTACAGCCGCGCCTATCTGCATCATCTTGAACGTTGTAACGAGATCCTTGGCGCGCGACTCAACAGCATCCACAACCTCACCTTCTATCAAGACCTGATGCGCGGGCTTCGCGAGGCGATCGCCGGCGGCCGTTTCCAGGCCTTCGCGGCCCGGTTCTCTGCACAGGAGGATATGCCATAATACTGGGCTGGATCACCGATGAATCGCGCCGAGTGCGCGGCCTAACGAGGAAACCTGATGAGCTTCTTCATCTCTGATGCCCTGGCCCAAGCCGAGGGCGCACCCGCTGGCGACCCGTTGCTCGGGCTGCTGTTCCCGATCGGTCTGATCATCATCTTGTATTTCTTGATGATTCGGCCGCAGATCAAACGCCAGAAGGAGCATAAGCGCCTCGTCGAAGGGCTCGGCAAGGGCGATGAGGTCGTCACCATGGGTGGCGTCGCTGGCCGCATCACTGAGCTCGGCGACAACTTTGCTCAAGTCGAGGTGGCCGACAATGTCGTCATCAAGGTCCGCCGCCAAGCGGTCGAAGCGGTGCTGCCGAAAGGTTCCCTCAAGGATCTCTGAGGCCCAAGGGTCGGGGAGCGGCAGCGACTGCTCCTCCGCAAGGCCCCCGAGACGGCACTGACCGAGCCGAGCGAGACCGAACCGGACTTACCCTCGCGAGGGTCATTGACCGCTAGGGCTCACGAGCGCACTGATAGCGCATCGATTTTGATGTCACTCAACGCCTAGTGAAAGGCAACAGCGCTGCCGACTGGCGCGCTGTCCGCCGCCAAATTCCGCCACTGGAAGACGCTTCCGCATGAATCAGTATCCACTCTGGAAGAATCTGCTGATCCTGGCTGTGATCCTATTCGGCCTCGTGCTGGCCCTGCCGAACCTGTTTCCGCAGGACCCGGCGATCGAAGTGAAGGCTGCAGAGGGCGAGGTCGGCCCAGCGACTCGGGCCGAGATTGCCGCAGCAATGGAGAATGCAGGCGTACCGGCTAAGGCGATCGAGCCCCGGGAGGGTGGCAAGGCCCTGATCCGGTTTGAGACGCCGAGCGACCAGCTGCGCGGACAGGCGGTCCTCGATCGTACACTCGGAGACGACTACCAACATGCCCTGACTCAGTCGCCGGACCTGCCAGGCTGGGTCGAGGCCCTTGGCCTGCAGCCGATGTTCTTGGGTCTCGATCTGCGCGGTGGCATCCATGTGCTGATCGATGTCGATATGGACGCCGCGGTGACCCAAGCGGTGGAGCGCTATACCGGGGATATCCGCACCCTGCTGCGCAATGACCGAATTCGCTACCTCACCGTTGGCCACGAGGACGATCGTATCGAGGTCCGGTTCCGCGATGAGCAGGCCCGCGACAGCGCGATGACGCTGATTCGGCGCGAGTTCCGCGATCTCGAGGTGACCAGCGGAAGCGAAGGCGGCGATTTCTACGTCTACGCCACCCTGCCACCGGCCAAGCAGGAGGAGATCAAGGGATTCGCGCTCGAGCAAAACATCACCACGCTGCGCAATCGCGTCAATGCGCTCGGTGTCGCCGAGCCCATCATCCAGCGTCAAGGCGAGCGCCGCATCATCGTGCAACTGCCAGGCGCTCAAGACCCGGCGCGCTTAAAGGACCTGCTCGGTGCGACCGCCACGCTCGAGTACCGGTTGGTCGATACCGAGCATAGCGTGCAAGATGCGCTCGATGGCCGGGTACCGGTCGGCGCCGCGCTCTATTACGAGCGCAATGGGCAGCCGATCCTCCTCAAGCGCCGGGTGATCGTCACTGGTGACCAGATCACCAGCGCCGCGGCCGGCTTCGACCAGCAGAGTGGCTCGCCGATGGTCAGTGTTAGCCTCGATGCCCAGGGCGCCCGCCAGATGCGCCGCGTGACCACCGAGAACGTCGGCAAGCCGATGGCGGTCGTCTTCATCGAATCCCGCACCGTCACCCGGATCATCGAGGGCGAGCCCGTCAAGGACCGAGTCCGCAGTGAAGAGGTCATCAGCGTCGCCAATATCCTCGAGCCGTTCGGCCGCCGTTTCCAGACCACGGGCCTCGACAGTTCTGAAGAGGCACACACCCTCGCCCTGCTGCTGCGTGCCGGGGCACTGGCGGCACCGATCGAGATCGTCGAAGAGCGCACCATCGGTCCTAGCCTGGGCCAGGACAACATCGATCAGGGCTTCCGCTCGGTGCTGATCGGTCTCGCCTTGGTGGTGATCTTCATGGCCCTGTACTACCGCGTCTTCGGCCTGGTTGCCGACCTGGTGCTGGTGGTGAACCTGGTGCTCATCGTCGCCGTGCTCTCACTGCTGCAAGCGACCTTGACCATGCCTGGCATCGCCGGCATCGTGCTCACCGTCGGCATGGCGGTGGATGCCAACGTGCTGATCTTCGAGCGCATCCGGGAAGAGATCCGCAACGGCAGCACGCCGCAGGCGAGTATCCATGCCGGTTACGACAAGGCACTCTCCACCATCGTCGACGCCAATGTCACCACCCTGATTGCGGCCATCGTCCTGTTCAGCTTCGGCACCGGACCGGTCAAAGGTTTCGCGGTCACGCTGTTCATCGGCATCCTGACCTCGATGTTCACCGCCATTCTCGGCTCACGGGCGGTGATCAATCTGATCTACGGCGGCCGCCGCGTGAAGCGGTTAGCCATCTAACCGGAGCACCCCCATGGCGCACGCCCAGATCCTAAAAGCGTCCAACATCGATTTTCTTGGCAAGCGACGCATCGCGGCTATCGTCTCTGGGGCCTTGATGGTCCTTTGTCTGCTATCGATTCTGTTTCGCGGTTTCAACTTCGGCCTCGATTTCACCGGCGGCACGGTGATTGAGCTCAGCTATGGACAACCGGTCGAGGTTACCGAGATCACCGCGACACTGGCCGAAGAGGGTATCGTCGATGCCACCGTGCAGTACTTCGGCTCGAACCGCGACATCCTGATCCGGATCGCGCCGCAGGAAGGCGAAGAGGCCAGCGCCCAGCTCAGCGACCGGGTCTTCCGGCTGCTCAACGCCAATGCCGAGACAGCCGTCGAGCTGCGTCGGGTCGAGTTCGTTGGGCCTCAAGTCGGCGAGGAGCTGCGCGAGCAGGGTGGCCTGGCGGTGCTCTTCGCCCTGATCGGCATCCTCGTCTATGTCGCGCTGCGCTTCGAGTGGCGCTTCGCCGTGGGCGCAGTCGCCGCGCTGATGCATGATGTGCTCTTCACCATCGGCCTGTTTTCGATCTTCTACATCCCCTTCGACCTGACCGTGCTGGCCGCCGTGCTAGCTGTGATCGGCTACTCGCTCAACGACACCATCGTCATCTTCGACCGCATCCGCGAGAACTTCCGCAAGATGCGCAAGGGGACGGTCATCGAGATCAGCAACCGCTCGGTCAATCAGACCCTCTCGCGCACCATCATCACCTCTGGCACCACCTTGCTCGTGTTGCTCGCGCTCTACTTCCTGGGCGGCGAGGCGATCGCTGGATTCTCGCTGGCGCTGATCATCGGTGTCCTGGTTGGGACCTACTCGACCATCTATATCGCCACCGCCGCCGCCGTTTGGCTCGGCGTGAGCCGCGCCGACCTGATGCCCCCGGAGAAGGAAGGCAAGGTCGTGGATGATCGGCCATGACTGGTGTCGGCGCGAGTCAGGCGCAGCGGCCAAGCGTCGTTGGCGCCGAGGCGCTGCGTACACTCCACGAGGTCAAGCCGGGGAGCTTCATCTTCGCCCGCAATGCGGCGCTACCGCCGGCCTTTTGCGACGAGATCATCGCGCGCTTCCAGGCCAATCCGGAGCAGCAGTATGCAGGCCGTGTCGGTCAGCTCCGCGAAGAGGATGCCTCTGTCAAGAAGACCACCGATCTGGTGGTCAGCAACAAGGACGACTGGAAGGATGTCGATCGGATGCTGTTTCGCTCTCTCGGCGCGGCCATGCTCGAGCTGCGCGAGGCCTTCCCCTATTTCAAAGGGCCGTTCAAGGACATCGGCTATCAGGTCCAACGCTATCGACCCGGCGAGTACTACCACTGGCATATCGATGGTGGCAGCCATGAGCTCAGTCAGCGGCAGCTGGTTGCGCTCTGGTATCTGAACGACGTCCCGGGACCGGGTGGCGAGACCGATTTCCTCTTCCAGCAGGTCAGTGTGCGGCCGGAGCGCGGTAAGCTGGTGCTCTTTCCGCCGTTCTGGACCCATGAACACCGCGCAGCCCAGCTGCGCGACGGGCTCAAATACATCGCGACCACCTGGGTGGTCTTTGCCTGAGGATGTCGAGCGCCACGCCAAGCCAGCCGCCACGGCTGCTCGCCATCATCGAGCTCGGTGGCTATCCCAACTTCAACCCGCTGTATCGCCGGCTTGGCTTCGACGCCGAGCTCGTCAGCTCGCAGCGCAAGGCCCAGGCCGCCCTCAAGCGGCGCCTACCGGATGTGATCGTCGCCGAGTACAACTTTCAATCCGATTTCCGCGACCGCACCAGCAACCTCGAGACCCTGATGGCCCGACTACAGCGACATCCTCAGGTGCGGGTCATCGCCATCTACCAGCCTGATCACAAGCACAAGCTCGACAGCTTGCTGGAGCGCTTTCCGCTCTTTGCAACCCTACCGCTCCCCGTCAGCGAGGCGCAGATGGAGGCCAGCTTGCAGCGGGCCCTAGAACCATAGAGCCCGAGTCGCCGCGAGTGACCAGCATCGCCCTGCTCGATGCGCCATGCACAATGCGTTCAGCGGCGCCAGCCCGAGCCGTCGTTGCTGCCAAGGCCCAAGGCTTCGGCCCAACAAGCCTCAAGACGCGCTCAACACCGCCGCACAGGCAGCCGGGGGCTCTGGACGCGGTCGCGGCGTTGAGGATGAGCTTCCCCTCGGCGAGCGTACCTCCTGACTGAACCACCAGGCTAGCTCGGAGCCACAGCCGCTGCCCATCCGGATTGGGGACTGCTGCTTGCAGCTCGGACTGTCGCTCGGGCATTTCAGGCGCACATGCATGTGCGCATCATGCCGCCACCAAGGGCGCAGCTTTCGCAGCCAAGCGGCGTCGGGATCACTGCGGCAGAGGGCGCGCTTGATCCCCGGGTTGACCAGGATACGATCAACGTCTGGATGCTCAGCGGCCCATTTGATCAGGAAGCGCTGATCCGCCCCCCAGCGCGCATTCGGCTTTAGGCCATGCTGGCCGAGCATGCTCGGCGGATCATTGGCTTCGGGGTGATCCTGCCAGGCCCGCTGTGCTGAATCAGCCAGGGTCAGCCAGATATCCACGTCCATCCCATTCTGATGACTGACATGGGAGGAGGACATCCGACCACCGCGCGGCTGCGCCAGATCGCCGATCATGACCAGCCGACCATCAGTGCGCTCCGCTACCGCCGCACCCAGATCCTGGACGAACCGGACGGTTTGCTCTTGTCCATAGTAGCGGTTGCGATGCCGGCGTATGCTGACAAAGCCCTCGCCAGTCGGCGGAAGCCGCGAGGCCCCACGAATACATCCATTGGACGGACCACCAATGGATTCGGTGCGGCCTTCGGCGATGGTACCAACCTGAGACCAGGGGGTCTCAGCGGCGACTCCGCTATCGATGGGCAGCAGCAAGTAGAATCCTGCGACCGCAGCGAGCATCGTGCTCCCGCCGCGGGCCAACACCGGACGACGCCGGCGGAGAGAAGAAGCCATCAGCGCGCTCCTATCTGATGCGCCGACCGCCGGCGCTAAGCGAGCGGTCAGTATAACGCTGATGGCGATCGAAGTTGACGCCCCTCATCGGCCGCGACACGGCCGACGAAGGGTGCCAATCGGGGCTTAGCCCTCCTTGCGCTTGGCGCCGATGCGCTTGGTGAGCAGCGCGCCGCGCATCGAGAGCAGCACGAAGGTGCTGGCGATGAAGCCGACCACCGCGACACCCACGCTGATCGAGAGCGTCTTACTCTGCGCACCATCGATTCCGAAGGTCTCACCGATGTAGAGCAGCACAGCATTGTCAGCTGGCACCGCGAGCAGATAAGCGCAGAAGACCAAGAATAGGCTGAAGAAGAACAGCTTGAAATCCATGTGAATCGCGGCGAGCAGGGTCGCAAAAGCGATCAGATAGATGACGATGATGGTGTATTGCTGGGCGTCGATGGCCTCGCGCAAACCCTGGTTGTTCGCCACGTACAGCAGGGCGAAGAGGGCACCCCAGTGCACAACCTGTTTGATCAGGTACCAGGCCCGGACCTCATTGGACAGATAGGACTGACTCCAGCCCGAGATCAACGAGATCAGCGCGATGACAGGGACGAAGTACTCCCAATACTCAATGGTGCCCGCCATATCCTTCTGGCTGAGCCAGAACAGCACGACGGCACTGACGAAGAGGATCACCTGCGGCAATAGAGCCAGCAGCAGAGGGGACTGGTAACGCTTGCGCTTGGGTTTTGCGGGCGCGGCACTCGGGACGGCGGTAGCTTCGGACACGACGAGTCCTCCAACTGGACCTGTGGTGAAGGTGACCGACGATCACGACCGTCGAGGTACAGGGCAGACCTCGGCACGACGTCGCGCTAAGACCGACCTCGCTAACGCGACGCGGGATCGTCGGAGGTGACAAGCTTCGTCTAAGTGTAAACCCTTTTCTCAGAGTGTGTAGCTAGCTTGACACAAAAATTATCCTCATAGTGTCAATAGATCTAGACACAAGGTCCCAAGCGGCCTCAAAACGACCAGATCATCGGCACCAAGGTCACTGTCACTGCGCCGACCAGGATCGTGAGGGGGACACCGATCCGGATGAAATCGCTAAAGCGGTAGCCGCCGACATTGAAGACCATCAGGTTGGTCTGATAGCCGATCGGGGTCGCGAAGCTCGCCGAGGCGCCCACCATCAGGGTGACCAGGAAGGGGATGACGCTGACGTCCATCAGGCGTGCGCTGTCCAGCGCCACAGGAAACAGCAGCACCGCTGCGACATTGTTGGTTGCCAAGGCGGTGAGCACCGCAGCGGCGACAAAGAGGAGTCCAAGCGCGAGCCAGGGTATCCCGCCAGCCAACTCGATCAGCGACCCGGCCAGAAGGGCAGCGGCACCGGTCTTCTCCAACGCCGCACCGATGCCGAAGGAGGTCGCGATCACGATCAGCACCTGCCAATCGGGCTCACGTCGGGCCACGCGATCTGGAGTACAACGGGTCAGGATCATCGCGCCGGCAGCGAGCAGTGCCGCCTCCAGCATGCTGAGCAGCTCGAAGGCAACTAGGCCGACCATGGTCGCGACGATGGCGATGGCGATCGGTGCCCGCTCATGATGCAGCGGATGCTCGTCCCCAAACTGACTCACGACCAGGAAGTCCTTCGAGTTGCGCTGCTGCAGGACAAAGTCAGGGCGTGTCTCCAGCAGCAGGGTATCGCCAGGCTCGAGCACGATGTCACCGATCTTGCGCTGCACGCGCTCGCCGTTACGCGATAAGGCGAGGATGACCGCGTTGTAATAGCCGCGGAAATGTCCCTCGCGCACGCTGACGCCGACGAGCGGACACTTGTTGGACAACACGGCTTCAACGAAACAGCGCTCTTGCCGCGGCCCGCCAAGCTTGTAGACCTGATTGGTCGCTGGAACCAGCCCGCGGATGCGGTGCAGCTCGACCACCGAGTCGAGCATTCCGGCAAACACCAGCCGGTCTCCGCTCGCCAGCAGCACCTGGGGAGACACCGCTGGCATGATCTGCCCGTCGCGCTCGATCTCAACCAGGAACAGGCCCGGCAGCTGACGCAGGCCGGCCGCTTCGATGCTTTTCCCGGCCAGCGGGCTGTCGGTGCTGACCAGCATCTCGGTGGTATAGCGACGCACGTCCTCGAAGCGCGTGCTCGCGGCAACCCGGTTTGGCAACAGCCAGCGCGCGCTGACCAGGATGAACACCAAAGTCACCAACATCAGCGGTAGGCCAATCCAGGCCAGCTCAAACAGTCCAAAGCTGAGCCCGCCGCTCTGGCTGCTGTAGAGTCCATTGACGACCAGGTTGGTACTGGTGCCGATCAGCGTGCAGGTTCCACCAACAATGCTGGCAAAGCTCAGTGGCATCAGCAGCCCAGACAATGACAATTGATGTCGCTTTGCCCAATCCGTGACCGCAGGAATGAAGATGGCCACCACGGCGGTGTTGTTGAGAAAGGCGCTCAGCCCCGCAACCGGTAACATCAGCCGAAGCCGAGCGTTGGTCTCACCCTTGGGATGGCCGAGTAGGGTCTGACCGATCCAGCCAACGGCTCCGGTCTCCTTCAGTCCGGATACCACGATATAGAGCACGGCGACCGTCAGCATGCCCGGATTGGCGAAGCCGGCGAGGGCCTCGACCGGGGTCAAGACCCCAGTGACCAGCAGCACGGTGAGAGCGCCGGACGTGATGACGTCTGGCGCCAGCCGACTGCGAAGGAACAGGGCGAACGAGAGTGCGACCAGCCCAAGGCTTAACCAGCCTTGCCAGCCGAGGTCCGTGATGGCGTCCACGCCTCTCAGTGTCGAGCAGCAATCAACGCTTCCGAGATCGAGCCATCAGTGCTGCTGCAATGCCTCGTAGCGCGCCTTGAACGCCTGTTGACGCAGCCGCTCCGCCTCATCCTCGGTCGCGATCAGCGGGGAATCCTGCCAGCTAGCGCTGGCGTGATCGAAGACCGAGAATCGAAACGCCTTGCCGACCTTGAAGACCTGGGTCACGTCCTGGCCGGCCTGGGCCATCGCTTGCATCTTGCTGAGCCCCTTGGGCAACCCGCTTGCTGAACCTGTGATGTTGCCGTCGGTGCTGCCCTCGGTGCTATCAGGCTCAGTGCTAGAGCTGTCTTCGTTGTTGCTGCTAACAGGAGGCGCCACCGAGCCCCACGCCGTAGCGGCACCCTTCGTGGTTGCGGCAACAGCGGCAACGGACTCGCCCGCCGAGACACCAACGCCAGGGGCATCACTCGGCGTTGCGGCATCGTTGAATTGGAACTGGTTGTTCTGTATCTCGCCCTGGATGTCGAGCTCGACGCTTTGCACATTCGGAAGCCGACACAGGATGTAGCCAGCCATCAGCATCCCCAGCTTCTCGTTCTCTTTCTCGAGTGCGGTAAGGAGCTTATCGGCGATGATCTGGCAGCGCTGCAGCCGGTCTGGGGCCTCGACCCATTCGCGGCCCATCTGCCAGCCTTGGTCCATATCGCGGTCTAGCTGGTCGAAGAAGTCACCGCCGCGCTCGATCACAGGGTCGGGCACGTTCAGGGTGTAGACTTGCTCATCAATGATGGCCTCGAGGATCATTCGGCCCTCCAACTGCTTGATGTGGTCGCTATCAGGCGCCCGATTCTATCTGGAACAGCAGCGAGCGTCCGCTGCATCACCGCTCTGATTGTCCTATGTTGCTCACGATTCCCGGTCTTTTGAATGCTGCCCAGGTCCAGAAGGTGCACGAGCTGCTTGCCGACGCCGAATTCATCGATGGCAAGCTCAGTGCTGGCTTTGCCGCGTCACGGGTCAAGCACAACGAGGAGATGCGTCAAGAGCCAGAGCGCATGCAGCTGCTGGTGCGTATCCTGATGGCGAGCCTCGGCCATAACGAACATTTTCGCTTCGCCGCGCTGCCACATCGCGTCGCAGACCCGATCTTCGCTCGCTATCGCCCGGGCATGACCTATGGCGACCATGTTGACGACCCGATCATGGGCAGTTCCGGACCTCGCTTCCGAAGCGATGTGTCGATGACCCTCTTCTTGAGCCCGCCAGACAGCTACGACGGTGGCGAGCTGTTGATGCGTACATCCTTCGGCGATCGACGCGTCAAGCTTCCTGCTGGCGATGCGGTCATCTACCCGTCCTCGAGTTTGCATCAGGTTGCCGAGGTGACCCGTGGCGAGCGCTTGGTGGCACTGACCTGGGTTCAGAGCTACGTGCGCGATCCAGCTCAGCGTGAGCTGCTCTACGAGCTCAATCAGGCGCGAGAGGTCCTGTTGAAGGACGCACCCAACGCCGAGCACACCGCACTCGTCGATCGTAGCTATGCCAATCTGGTTCGGATGTGGAGCGATCTTTGAGGAGCCTTACCCTACTCGTGCAACACAGCCTGGCTTGAACAGCAGCTGGTTGAGCTCGACTGGAGCCCGAGTGGCACCGACCTTGGGCCCATCTAAGGCTCCACTGGCTGGAGACACTCGGTCAGCTCCCGGCCTTATCTCGCTGCCGCCTGTGCCACCTGACCCTTCATCTTATTGACGATCGCATAGACGCCGACATGCCGATTCGGGCTCAGGTGCTCTTCCAACTGTAGACCCTCGAACAGGGCGTCAACGTCCAAGTCCTCGATCTCAGCAGCGGTCTTTCCCGAGAACAGGCCCACCAAGAGCGCCACGACCCCCTTGATGATCGAGGTGTCGCAATCGCCGTCGAAGCGAATCCGCTCGTCGTCGGACTTGGCGACAACGTGAACGGTGCTCATGCACTCCATCACTCGGTTGGCATCGATCTTGTCGGCCGGGTCCATGGCCGGTAGCCGCTCACCGATCTCCACCAGATACTGATAGCGCTGATCCCAGTCGCCGAGCAGATCGAAGGTGTCGATGATGTCTTGGATGGATTCATCGGCCATGAGGCTGTACGTCCGTGGCTCGCTCAAACGCTAAACGACTCACCGCAACCGCACTCATCCTTGATATTCGGATTGCGAAACTCGAAGCCTTCGTTCAGCAGGCTTGACTTGACGAAATCGACCTCCATGCCATCGATCCGCGGCAGGCTGGCCTCATCCACGACCACCTTCACACCATGGCTTTCGAAGATGTGATCGCCCTCATCGCAGTCGTCTGCATAGTCGACCACATACGCAAAGCCGGTGCAGCCGCTCTTCTTGGTGCCGATGCGAAGGCCGACGCCGCGGCCGCGCTGCTGAAGCATCTTGTTGACGTGGCTCGCGGCCGTGTCGGTCAAGGTAACTGCCATCTGTAGATTCCTCGTATCGTCCAGCTCAATGTCTTGCTAGTGCCTTTGGCAACAGCGAATTTCAAGGGCTCGCCTGAGCTCCGTCTAGCACCCGAGCCTAGCACGTCGAACCGCCTAGGGCTCTTCCCGAGCCACCTAGTGGCGATGCTCCGTCCCAAGCCTGGAGGCATGGGCTGACATATCCATCAGTCCACGCATCAAGGTCGCGCGCTCACTGAGCGGCACCGTCTCGAGCAGTGCCTGCTTATCTTCTGCCTCCAGCGGCAGATGCGTGCAGAGGAGATTGACCAGGTCGGCATCGGCCATCTTGCCGATATCGTCCCAGGGGATCTCAACGCTGCGGCGGTCACAGAAGGCGCGCAGCGAGCCCATGAACTGATCGCGCTCGCTCAGACTGGCCTCCTCCTCATCCTCAAGGTCCAGAACGAAATCCTGCCAATCCGGCTTGACGCGACGGAATCCGTCTTGCATTGCCAGCTCTTCCAGGACCTTAAACCGGCAGAGTCCGGTCAACACCAGCACGATGCGGCCGTCGTTGGTCTCGCTGTAGGAGGTGATGCGCCCAGCACACCCAACCCGATGGATCGCTGGCGGCTGGTCCGAGGCCTGGCCGCGCGGCTGTACCATGCCGATCAGGTGATCGCTCGCCAGCGCCGCCTGCACCATGGCAAGATAACGAGGCTCGAAGATATTGAGGGGCAGTTGCACACCGGGCAGGACTACTGCACCGCCCAGTGGAAAGATCGGCAGCACGTCTGGCAGGTCTGCACGACGCTGTAGAAATGGGCTGCGCATCGTGGCGGTTCTCCGTCGTTCACTCGTAGACTGATCGACTCCAGAAGGTAAGGGCGACCCAGGTCAACCCCAAAGCAGGCTCGCGATTCTCTTGCACCCGTGTTGCACCGGTGAGCCTTTCCAACACTCGCCGAGAGACCGAAGACTCGTCATAATATCCGTTGGACGGGCTGCTCACCGCCCCGTCGCGACAATCCCCAACGTTGTCTAGCCCGGATGGTGAAATTGGTAGACACAAGGGACTTAAAATCCCTCGGCTTCGGCCGTGCCGGTTCGAGTCCGGCTCCGGGCACCACTTACCAACGGGCTAACAATCTTCGTGTCCTGCGAGAAGCAAATGGGCCATCACTGGCTCCACCGAGCATCAGCACAGGTGGCGCGTGGCTGAAACAACCGACTCCCGATATTTTCGGCTCGAGCGATTCCGCTCGCTGATGAAACGGCACCTCGGCACGCCTGGTTGGTTCAATGGGACCTATCTGGCTGTCGATGAGGCTGTCGGCATGCTTGGCCTCGTTGGCGGCAAGCGAGCAAAGGTTCTGCAGATCGAGTCCGCAACCGAGAGC
>NZ_JBUDPI010000073.1:0-13428 GCF_054919635.1 Halochromatium sp.
ATCAGCGCCTCGGCCGGGATCTTCAGCACCTCCCGCTTCGGCCCGCCATAGATCACCACATCGGCAAACATGTTCGGCTTCAACGCCAGATCCGGGTTATCGAACACCAACCGCACCCGCAAGGTCCGCGACACCGGGTCCAGCTCCGGATACAGATAATCGACCTCACCCTCCCAGGTCCGTCCCGGCCGCGCCGGTACCGTCATCTCGGCCGTGAGCCCCTCTTCAAGCCAATCGATCTGATACTCATAGATATCCACCATCACCCAGACCTGGCTTAGATCAGCGATGGTGAACATCTCGCTCGACTCGGTCACATACATCCCGTCGCGGGCCATCATCTGCGTGACGATGCCATCGATCGGCGCCCGGATCGGCACCCGATTGCGGGCCTCGCCGCTGCGCTGGATCGCCGTGATCACATCATCCGGTACATCCAGCAGCCGCAAGATATTGCGCGCCTTATCCGCACTGACCCGGCGTCGATCGGCCGCATTGCGATCCTGCGCCAGCAGGAAATCCACCTGCGCGTTCAGGATCTCGGGTGCATAGAGCTCGGCGAGCTCCTGCCCCGCTTGCACCGGCTCACCCTCCGCTCGCAGGCTCAGCGACTCGATCCAGCCCTCCGCCCGCGGATGCACATGCGCCAGTCGGGTCTCGTCGTAGGTGACCCGACCCACCGTCTTGATGTACTTCCAGAGCGTGCCGCGCTCGACCGCTGCCGTGCGCACGCCAAGCGTCTGCACGACCGCTGGCGTCAAGGCCACCTCCGGATACTTGCCGGTCATCGGGTCCATCAGCTTCTTGACCAGATCCATGCCGCAGATCGGACAGGTGCCGGGCTGATCCTTGATGATCTGCGGATGCATCGGGCAGACGTATTTCGGATCGAGATGCTTCGCCGCATGCTCCATCGGCGAATCATCAGCGGCCTCTGCGACCGATTCAGTCGGGTTCTGCGGCTGGGTCTCGGCGTCAAGCTCAGACCAATAGGCGACAAGGCCTATCGCCAGCAAGGGCATTAACAAAACTCGAGCTAGAAGCAAGAACGAACTTGAGGGTCCGTCGTCCTGCGGACGACGAGAAGGCATGATCGACATCGGGGATCTCCGGTCAGGCTGTAGCGCCCGAGTCCGCTGGCTCAAAGCGCGGATCTCAGGCTCGAGGGGCGACGGCCAGGTGGCGCCGTCGCCGCGACATTCAGCTCAACAAGAAGATCGGAGGCTTGGACCAGAGGTCGACAGAGTAGCGATAGAAATGAGGCTGTTGGCCGGGAGAAGGCAGCGACTGCAGCGGCTCGATCATCATCGGCGATTGAGCAAGTAAGTCCAGTGCGCCAAAGGCGCAGAGATCAAGCATGCACTTCTGACAGTCGCCGAACGCCGGGCCAGCACCGCCGGAACCGAGACTCACCTCGATGGTTTCGGCTGAGGCCAGGGAGCGATTCGCATGGGGACAGTGGGCTGGTACGCGCTTAATTCCGTCCTGACTGGCTTCAGAGGTCGCCACATCCGCCGCGTGACGACAACTGAGCGTCGACGCCGCCAAGACCTGCAGCTGAAACGTCAGCATGCAGATGCTCAAAATGACGCGGATGAGTCGGGGGTTTAGACGCATGTTCCAGATCTGGATACGGCCGAGTCCGTTGACAAGTGCTGCTCGTTATCTTTCCTCACCATGCGCTAGCCTCTGGCCCGACCGCTACCCAGCATCCAACTCAAGCCGACAAACGCAGCCTGCTGGCCCAGTCACATCACCGTTGTGGCATCCTAGCGGCCAAAGATCAACCAACCTGCCGACGCACCATCCTGCAGGGGCGCGTCCGCATTGCCCAAAGCCAGCATAGAATGACCACCGCGAGCCCGATGCGACTGACGCTTTCCGTTCTCTTCATCCTGACAGCGGCCCTCACCCAAGGCTGTGGTCCTGGGTCGTCCGAGTCGGCCGCCGGCTTCGAGATGCCCCGTTTCGCTGACCCAGTGCTGGCCGAAGGCCGTTCGGTCTGGATGGGCACCTGCCGCGCCTGCCATCTGATGGGCGCCGCTGGGGCGCCGGCAGTCACCGACTATCCAAACTGGAAGCCCCGCATCGCCAAGGGCGTGCAGACCCTCTTCAAGAGTCCGATCCACGGCATCAAGGGCGAGGACGGCAAATACAAGATGCCACCGCGGGGAGGCAACGAGCGCCTGACCGACCGCCAAATCGAGGCCGCAGTCGAATACATGGTCGCCGCGGTCGAATACCTGCACCAGCAATCGCAAGCCAGCCGCTAGAACGACTCACGCCCCTGAGCCGCCTGCATTGCTATTCGCCTGGTGGCTGAGGTGGCTGAGCAAGGCTGAGCAGGTCACCAAGGCGCCGGCAGCCGCTGCGCGTTGCGGCGCGCAGCTGTCTCAGCAGGATGCCGGCGGTCAGGAACGCATCACCCGGAGCCGTGTGCCGATCGTAAGGCAGGATGCCGAAGAAGCGGCAGAGTCCGTCGAGCGAATAGTCCCTGAGCTCGGCGTCAGCGCCAAAGGCCGCCCGATCCAACAAGTGCCCCATCAGCTCGCCGGTGTCGAGATGACGGTTGCGGAGCCGGTCAGGAGCGTGACGGGCGAGCGCGGCGTCGATCATGCGCAGATCATGGCTGATGTGATGGCCGACGATGACGCCATCACCGAGATACTCGAGCAGTGCAGCCAGCGCATCCGGCTCATCCAGCGCGTCGCGGGTCGCGCTGCGCGTGATCCCGTGCACCAGCGTTGAAGCGGTGTTGAAGCGCACTCTGAGCAACAGCTCCAGCGTATCGCTGAGATCGATCTCGCCGGCGATGACCCCAACAGCGCCCATACTGACGATACGATGACGCTGCGGGTCCAGGCCAGTGGTCTCGCAATCGAGCACGCAGAAGCGGACCTGATCCAGAGGCGCCGCATCTGACCAAGTCGCATCGAATCGCTCCCGATAGGCGGCGAGCCGCTGTTCTAGTGCCGGATGTGCGGCCATAGCGCATGATGTTCAGTCATAGGGACACTCCTCTCAGCATCAGCGGCGTAGCGCTACGCCATAGCGCTTACCGGTGTACTCCATGAGCTGCAAGACGGTGCGAAAGCCGGACTTGAGCAGGTTCTGCTCAAGCCGCGTCAGATTCGAAGGCTCCACCTGACTGCCATCGCTGTGTCCGGCAAGACCAGCGCGGGTGCGATAGAACAGCGCGTTACGAAAGGCGGCAATCGTCTCGTTGACCAATGCCTGCGCCGCCTCATCCTCCGGCGTCAAGGCCTGCAGACGCTCGAGCGTCCCAACCGGATCAGCGATGCCGGCATCCAGCGCCAAGGCTCGCGCCAGATCCACCACCGGCTGCAAGGTCGCGCGCTGCAGGTCCAGGGTCTCGGTGTATCGACCGTCATCATCGATCACCAGGCCGCGCAAGAAGGTGAGCGGCGGCAGATTGGCCATCGAGTCAGCAACCAGCAGGGGCACGAAACCGGGACTCTGGTCCTTCTCACGATAGATGTGCTGCTGCAGGCGGGTAACCAGGGTGCAGTCGCCATGCACCGGGCGGAGATCGAAGAAGGAGGTGGCGCGGTAGACACAGCTCTCGATCGGCTCCTGAATCCAGTGGCTGAAGCCGATCTCCCACTCATTGATCGAACGGCAGGCGCTCGGGTGTCCGGAAACGATCCCCTTCGCCGTGCTGACGAAGCCGCAGGCCGACAAGGCCGCGCTCACCCGACGGCCGAGCTCCAGAAAGTACCCGCGCGCCGCTCGACGCTGCTGCGGCTCGGGCTCGTCGTAGATCAAGCCATGGTCGAGGTCATAGAGCGTGGTCAGCTCGCCGCGACCAGCAGTGCCAAAGAAGACCCAGCAGTGCTTGAGGTTTGGAATCTCGTGGCCTTCGGCAACCAAGGCTCCCTCGACCAGGACCACCACGCGCCGCAGCACAGCGGCGTAGAGGGCGGTCGCCATCGGCGCCAGCCAGCGCATGGCTGCGGCATCAGTAAGGCCGCCTGCCAGAAAGGTCTGGCCCTGATCCAGTAGCCGGGAAAGCTCATAGATGCCGCTGGCGCGCGACATATCTTCGACGATCGCAAGCGGCGCCGCGCCCTCGATCCGCGTCAGGTCGCGCCGCGCCAACACCGAGATCACCTTGCCTTGAGGCGAGCCGTCATCGGTCAACACCAGATGCTCGACCTGTAGCTCCAACATACGGGTTAGATAGGCGCCAGCAGGCAAGCCCGCCGGCAAGGTACCGAGGACTGCGGTCATCAGCTGCGCTGCGGCTGCGTCGAGCGGAAGCTCGCCACTGGCGACCCGGTCGCTGAGCGCACGGGTTGAGATCAATCCACGCGGTACCCCGCCGGCATCGAGGACCACAGCGGCGGCGCCAGGCGGCTGATCGGCCAGGCTGGCGGCCACCACGCGGACCGGCGTCTCGAGCCGGCAGGTTACCGCTGTCGGCGGCTCATCGACGCGGCTTGCCATCCAGTCAACCGGGCGACGACCGAGGCGTCGCTCATGGGCACGTGAGGGATCACCATCGAGCTCAGAGGGGGTAATGGCGACGGTAAAGTAGGCCGCGAGAAAATGACTGGCACGCGGATGCCGCTTGATCTGCTCCCAGAAGAGTCCTGCAGGGAGCGCATAGAGGATGACCTCGGTCTCGGTACGCGCCGTGTAGGTATGCTCGACGATGCCGAGGTAGCGCCCGACGCCGAGCAGGTCACCCTCGCCGCGGACATCGCGCAAGACCTCCTTGGCGCCGCTTTCGTCGTAGTCGACGAGACGCACCACCCCCTGCTGGATCACGTACACATAGGGTCGGCGCTTCTGGCCGCGCTCGAACACCAGCTCGCCGTCCTCATGAAAGAGGACGCGGCCGCCGCCAACCAACTCGAGTAGCTCGGACTCATCGAGATACTGGAAGGGTGGATGGCGGCGCAGGAAATCGGCGACGCGGTAAGCGATGCTAGCAGTCTTCACGGCGATATCATGGATCGGTCATCTCGATCAGCATTTGGGTACTCGCGGGTCGCTGAGGCGCCACGCGGCCGAACGACAGCGAGCCGGCATACTAGCCCAACTCGGCGTGCCAGGTCCGCCCGTTTTGGCCCTCTCGCAGGGTTCCGACGCTCGACCCCAGCGCAGCACTGCACCGGCCATCCTCGGGCCCAGCTGGAGCTCAAACCGGCGGAGAAGACAGTCCCTGCGCAAGCGTGTCCGCGGCGTTCGCCGTTGTGTCCGCAGACTCGTCGTCAGCCGCAACCGGACCAGCGACAAGAACCGGAGAGGCATCCAGCTGCTCCACGCCCATCAGGGTCGTAATCCGCTGCAACGAGGAGATCAACAGACTCTGCTCCCACTCCTCAAGTGCTTGAAAGCGCTGCACGAAGGCCTCCTGCAATAAGGGTGGCGAGCGCGACATGATCGCGACCGCCTTGTCGGTCGCGCGCACCATGACCCGGCGCCGATCCTCACGGCTGCGTGCCCGCAGCACAAGCTCTCGGCTCTCAAGCCGATTCAGGATATCGGTCACCGTGGCTTGGCTCAGGCTGACGCGCTTGGCCACAGTGCCAACGGACGCCTCGTCTAGACCGATGATCGCCTTCAGCACCAACGCCTGGGGTGCGGTTAGGCCATGGCTCCGCTCTAGCTGTCGCGAGTGAAGGCCGACCGCCCGGATGACCCGTCGCAGGGCAACCAACACATCCTCACACCGAGTCTCCGCCGTCGTCATCGTCATCAACCCGCCAATTTTCGGTCACAAACGAAATCTCACCGATACTCGACACTCGAGCATCACTAAGAACCACATCAATATCAGTTTCTTACAGGATTCAACAAGAGGCAATTCCTACCAAAACCCTAGAAACTGCGTTTCAAAAGCTTCGTACACGATGTACCATAGGCATCTCCTCGCCGGCTTTTCGCACATCCCCAGTGCAGAGAAGAACGGCTGACCCTGCTCGCGACCGTCCGTCCCGTCTCGACCTGCCTACGCATTCGCGGCGGGCTCTGGTGTGTCGCGCAGCCCATCACCAGGAAGCTAGACCATGCAGCAACAAACGACTCGACAAGATTACGGTGATGATCCTCTCGCCGTCCGCGACAGCGAAAAGTATCAAGAAGAATACATCGAGACCTTCGTTGATAAGTGGGACGAGCTCATCGATTGGGACGGACGCGCCAATGCCGAAGGCCACTTCTTTATTGATCAGCTGCGCGAGCGTGGCGCCAAGAAGGTGCTCGACGTCGCCACCGGCACCGGATTCCATTCGGTCCAACTGCTCGAGGCCGGATTTGAGGTCACTAGTGCCGACGGCAGCCCCGTGATGCTGGCCAAGGCTTTCGAAAACGCGCGCAAGCGAGGCCACATTCTGCGCACCGTCCATGCCGACTGGCGTTGGCTGAATCAGAGTGTCCACGACCTCTATGATGCCGTCATTTGCCTCGGTAATTCCTTCACGCATCTGCACGACGAGCTCGACCGGCGCAAGGCCTTGGCGGAGTTCTACGCCACCTTGCGTCATGACGGCGTGCTGGTTCTGGATCAGCGGAACTACGACGCACTCCTCGACCACCAGGTACAGCCGACCCACAACTATTATTACTGCGGCGACAGCGTGCGCGCCGAGCCTGAGCATGTCGATGAATCACTTGCCCGGTTCAAATATAGCTTCGGCGACGGCTCGGTCTACCATCTGAACATGTACCCCCTGCGTAAGTCCTACGTGCAACGGCTGATGCGCGAAGTGGGCTTCCAGCGCGTCGACACCTATGGGGACTTCCAAGAGACCTATCGAGAGACCGAGCCTGATTTCTTCATCCATCTCGCCGAGAAGGCCTATCTTGGAGGCAACGGATGAACCAACAATATTCAGAGGCTGTTGAAACCGCACGCGGCTATTACAACAGCGAGGACGCCGACAACTTCTATTTCCATGTCTGGGGTGGGGAAGATATCCATATCGGGCTCTATGAGGGTCCGAATGAGCCGATCGCGGCTGCCTCAGCACGCACCGTCGAGCGCAGCGCCGACCGCATCGCAGCACCGCTCTCAGAGCCGGACGCACGGGTGATCGACCTCGGCGCCGGCTATGGCGGCGCCGCGCGCCATCTTGCTAAGCGGTTTGGCTGCCAAGTCCTCGCCCTCAACCTCAGCGAAGCCGAGAATCAACGTGATCGGGAGATGAACAAGGCCGCGGGCCTCGACCATCTGATCGAGGTCGTCGACGCGAGCTTCGAGGACGTTCCGGCCCCGGATTCCAGCTTCAACGTCGCCTGGTCGCAGGATGCGATCCTGCACTCAGGGCATCGCGACAAGGTCATGGACGAGATCGACCGGGTCCTAAAGCCTGGTGGCGAGCTGATCTTCACCGACCCAATGCAGGCTGACGATTGCCCAGAAGGCGTGCTGCAGCCGATCTTCGATCGCATCCATCTCTCGAGCCTGGGCTCGTTCGCCTTCTATCGCTCGCAGGCCAAGCGTCTAGGCTGGGAAGAGGTTGAGGTGGTTGATCTGACCGAGAATCTGATCACCCACTACGCGCGGGTTGCCGACACCCTGCGCGAGCAGCGTGAGAGCCTCAAGGGCAAGGTCTCGGATGACTACGTCGAGCGCATGCTGACTGGCCTTGGCCATTGGGTCGAGGGTGGCCGTAACGGCTACCTGAGCTGGGGCATCATGCACTTCCGCAAGCCCGCCTAATCATCGTCAATCGAGCTCATCGCCAGTCGAGCCACGCGCAGCAGAGCAAGCGCGACGCTGCGCGCCTCGCAACGGTCGGCCGGCATCATGCCGGCCGGCCAAACGTCTTATCGCTACTGCCTTCTAAGGCCGAGCGGTCGCTATGTTGGACCTAGCTCGTGCTGGCCTCCAGACCCGCGATGATCTTGTCGCGAATGGCATCCACGCCACCGACACCTTCGACTCGGAGATAACGCGGCGCATCATCACCACCCTTTTCGGCCCAGGCCGAGTAGTAGGCGATGAGCGGCTCGGTCTGCTCATGATAGACCTTCAACCTTGCGCGAACCGTTTCCTCTTTGTCGTCATCGCGCTGCACCAGCGGCTCCCCAGTCTCGTCGTCCTTACCTTCATCTTTCGGAGGGTTGTATTCGACGTGGTAGGTCCGTCCCGACGCCGGGTGCACACGCCGCCCAGCCATCCGCTTGATGATCTCCTCATCTGGGACGTCAATCTCGACCACCGCATCGATCGGTACTCCAGCCTCCTTTAACGCATCCGCTTGTGCCAGGGTGCGCGGAAAGCCATCGAACAGGAAGCCATTCTCGCAGTCTGGCTCGGTGATCCGCTCCTTGACCATCCCCATGATGATCTCGTCCGAGACCAAGCCCCCCTCATCCATGATCTTCTTGGCCGCTTGGCCGAGCTCGGTGCCTGCCTTGACGTGGGAGCGCAACATATCTCCGGTCGAGATCTGCGGGATATTGAAATGGTTCTTAATGAAGCCCGCCTGGGTGCCTTTTCCGGCTCCAGGTCCGCCGAGCAGAATGACGCGCATGAGCTCTTGTCTCCAGTGGTGATGAAACGACAGCTTAGGCTGCCACAGCGCTCCGGCTAGGGCAATTGCGTTGTGAAATAACGATGACAATGCCCATGGTCATGACCGACTGCATGCCATCAAGCAGCGCCTGCCACGACGAGCGGCGGGAACCAGGTCTGCGCGACCTCTTGATGGAGATCAGCGATACCCAACTGCAGCTCATCAACGAACTCATGCAGGTCTTTCTGGCTAAAGTGCTCCGGGTCCGCCGCATCCAGCGCCCGCGCCAAGCGTCCATGGACGCGCAGACAAGCCTCATTGCGCGGCAGGCGCTCGAGACAGGTCCGGCTATGGTCGATACACCAGCGTAACGAGCGGGGAAACCTTGGGCTCTTGAAGATGAAGCCGAGCACGGGTCCGCGTTGGACTCGGATCTGGGTGCAGCGGCGGTACATCTGATAGGCAGTCAAGGATTTCAGCACACTGACCCATTGGATGTTGTCATAGGGACGCACCTCATCGGCATCTGGCAGCAGGGCTGCCGAATGGACATCGGCGATTCGGGTGGTCATATCGGCGCGCTCGATGTAACGGCCCAAGCTCAAGAACTCAAAGCCCTGGTCATGCAGCATGGTGCCATCCAGGAGGCCATTGATCAGCTGACTGTGGGTGATCAGGCCGCGCAGATAGGGATGCCGGCCATTCTTGGTCAGTCCTTTTTGTAAGCCGTCGCGGGCATAAAGCGTCAGACCATTGATCTGCTCCCAGGCCTCGCGGGGAACGAAATCGCGAATGGTCCGGCAGTTCTCGCGCGCTGCTTCAAGCGCTGAGCGGATCGAGCCCGGATGGCGCTCGTCGCCAAGCAGGAAACGCATCACCTGGCGCTCGCCATAGTCCTTGTAATGCTCCTCAAACAGCTCATGCGCGCCAGTGATATCGACCAGCGGCTTCCAGCCGGGTGCGATCCCCTTCGGCAGGTCGAGGAGCAGATTCGCGTTGACGTTGACGATGCGAGCGGTGTTTTCGGCACGCTCGATATAGCGAGCGAGCCAATAGAGATTCTCGGCGACGCGGGATAGCATGGCGGTTTCTGACTTCGCTGACGAGGGATGCTCTGGACTGAGGACTGGATTCTGCCGTCTGGGTTCTGGAAATCTCTGGCTCTGGGCGGGCGCCAATGACGCTTAGCCAGCAGCCGGTTGCGATTGCCGCTGACCGAGCTCGCCCTGGGCCTGCTCATAAGTCTCAGTGGCTGTGTCCTCCGGCAAGATCCAGGTGTCCTTGCTTCCCCCACCCTGGGATGAGTTGACCACCAGCGACCCCTTGCGCAGCGCAACCCGGGTCAGCCCACCCATGGTCACCTGCTGGCGATCCGCAGATAGGATGAACGGACGCAGATCGACGTGACGCGGCTCGAGTCGGTCTTTGATCACCGTCGGCACCGTAGAGAGCTTGAGGGTAGGCTGGGCAATGTAGTTGCGGGGGTCCTTCTTGATCGCTGCCGCCATCCGATCGCGCTCGGCCTGGCTCGAGGCCGGACCGACCAGCATGCCATAGCCGCCGGATTCGTTCGCCGGCTTCACCACCAGCTCGGCCATGTGCTCAAGCACGTACTGCAATGCATCGGGCTCCATACAGCGATAGGTCGGTACATTCGGCACGATCGGCTCTTGGTCGAGGTAATACTGAATGATCTCGGGCACGAAGGCATAGACGACCTTGTCATCAGCAACGCCCGCACCCGGGGCGTTGGCGAGCGCAACATTGCCGGCCTTCCAGGCGCGCATCAGTCCCGCAACACCGAGCGCCGAATCCTCGCGAAAGGCCTCGGGATCGAGAAATAGATCATCGACGCGCCGGTAGATCACATCGACCCGCGCCAGACCATCGACGGTGCGCATATAGCAGCAATCGTCATCATCGACAAAGAGGTCGCGTCCTTCGACCAGCTCGGCACCCATCTGCTGCGCGAGATAGGCATGCTCGAAGTAGGCCGAGTTGTAGATCCCGGGGGTCAGTACCACCACCTCCGGGTACTCAGCCGGACGCGGTGAGAGCGCAGCCAAGGTATCAAACAGCTGCGAGGGATAATCATCCACGGGCAGGGGTGCATAATGATCGAAGAGCTCGGGAAAGACGCGCTTGGTGACCAACCGATTCTCGAGCATATAAGAGACGCCCGAGGGGACCCGAAGATTGTCCTCTAGCACATAGAGCGTGCCATCTGCATCGCGCACCAGATCAGAGCCGCAGATGTGAGCCCAGGTCCCCAATGGCGGGTCGATGCCAACGCATTGCGGACGAAAGTTGACCGACTTTGACAAGACCTCTTTTGGAAAGACCTTGTCTTTGACGATGCGCTGATCGTGGTAGAGGTCATCGATAAACAGGTTGAGTGCCTGCACACGCTGCTTGAGCCCGAGCTCGACCCGGCGCCACTCCTGCTCCGGGATCACGCGCGGTATCACATCGAACGGCCAGGCGCGATCGATGGCTCCACCCTCCTCTGAATAGACGGTGAAGGTGATCCCCATCTCCTTGATCGACACCTCCGCCGCCAGCTGCCGGGCCATCAGCTCATCACCACCCAGCGCCTTGATATCCGCCGCCAATGCTTCGACCGCGGGGCGCGGCTCACCTCGTGCTGCGAGCAGCTCATCGTAAAAGCCATCGCAATCGTAATCCGACCAATCGATCTCCATGTCCGCCGTCATCAACCTCGTTCAGCATGCGCCGCGTCCAAGACAGCGGCCGGGGCCTTGATTGTTACCGCTTCCGACGACAGCGTCCAATGCTCATCGCTCAAGCCCGATCGGAACCGGCCGCCCCGCACGCTTGAGAGTGCGAGGCGGACCGAAGCGCCGCACCGACAGGAGTCGGCTAGGAGCAAGGGGTCAGGGTAGACTGATGCGTGTCATGATCCCGTCTTTACGCTTCCAATGCATGAGACCAGCACCGATGTGCAGCAACAGGATGGCGAGCAGCACTAGACCGCCAATCCCATGCATCAGGAACAGCTGACGACCAAGCTCCTGATCGGCAGGATCAAGTCCGGGCTGTGCCCAGCCGAAGAACTGGATCGGAAAGCCGCTGATTGACGTCGCAAGCCAGCCACCGATCGGCATGCCAATCAGCAGCAGATAGAGCAGCAGATGCGTTGTCGTACTGATCACGCGCTCGGTGCCCGTGAGCGCCGTTTGATACTCAGGCGCCGGCGAGAATCGAAACAGCAGCAAACGCAGTACGACAAGGAAAAACAGCAGGATGCCGAAACTCTTATGGGCCATATAGAAGGTATTGGTCAGCTCCGACCCAAATGTGTCCTTGACGCCCTCGAAACCCAGGCTCCAGAACGTAAAGCCCATTGCCAGCAGCCCAAACACCAACAAGGCGATCAGCCAATGCAGCAGTCGCTGCGTGAAGGAGTAGCGTGTTCTTGCCATGAGACCTGTCTCCTAGCGAGTTTAGATGCGAGCCCATTAACGATCAAAGTGACGCCGATGACAAACGCACCGCGCCACCGGAAGCTCGGGGCTCGAGACTCTGGTCTAAACCCCTGGGCGTCGCTGAGCGTGAAGATTGTCGGTTCTTGAACGGCTGCCCCCACACTCAAGACAGCGACGAAGACTCCAGCGACACAAACCTCTGCGATGCAAGACCGGGATCAACACTCGATGACAGCCTCCAAAGCAGCCCCGCGCCAGGGCCGGAAGACTTTCCGCTACCTCAATTGGCTATTCAATCCCTTCCAACAGCTCGAGGTTCCGGCCATCTACGATTTGCTCTCGACGCGCGCAGCAACGGAGCGCGGGCTCTATCTGAACCTGGGCTACTGGCAAGACGCCGAGGATCTCGACGGTGCCAGCGACGCCCTCGTCGATCGGCTGGCCGATGCGGTACGCCTTGCACCGGGCGATGAACTGCTCGACGTTGGTTATGGCTTTGCCGATCAAGACATGCGCTGGGCCGAGCGCTATCGGCCGACCCGTATCATCGGTCTCAACCTGACCCGCTCACAGGTCGAGGTCGCGCGTCAACGCGTCGC
Source organism: Halochromatium sp. (assembly GCF_054919635.1). Lineage (NCBI taxonomy): Bacteria > Pseudomonadati > Pseudomonadota > Gammaproteobacteria > Chromatiales > Chromatiaceae > Halochromatium > Halochromatium sp. The sequence continues at coordinate 12,535 of NZ_JBUDPI010000073.1, forward strand.
TGCCCGCGGCCTCAGCGAGCAGATCGATCTGCGCCAAGGCTCAGCCACCGCGATGGACCTCGCCGATGAATCGGTCGACAAGGTCACGGCACTGGAATCGGCGTTCCATTTTCGCTCTCGCGAGCAGTTCCTGCGCGAGGCCTTCCGCGTGCTTCGTCCTGGCGGACGCATCGCCATCGCCGACATCTTGCCGCGTCCCGCACAGGGCAACGCTTGGCAACGCTTCAAGCGCAAGGCCTCCTGGGCCTTGGTCGCTCGCAAGTTTGCGATCCCACGAGACAATGCCTATCCGATCCCGACCTATCACGCCAAGCTGAAACTGCGCGGCTATGAGCAGATTCGTGTCGAATCCATCCGAGAACAGGTCTACGCGCCGCTCCATCTCTGGCTGCGGTCGCACCACTCAGCCTTGCAGCGGCTGCATCCGGCCGCGCGCTTTGCCGTCAAGCTCGCGCTGCGGCGCAGCCCGGAAACGGTTTATGCCGGCCTCGACTATGTACTTGCGACCGCGGTCAAACCCATGCGCCTGGTCCGCTGAGGCCGTCGCACATCAAGGGCTTAGCCCAGTCTTACCAGACAGCTTCAACAGGCCTGTGGATAAACCTGTGAGAAACTTACGCACAAGCGCCACAAGTACGCGCATTCCTTGACCTCGCGACAGATTGACAGGTTTCTGACCAACGCAATAACCGACTGATTTTACTAGGCGAGGTCGCGAAGCTTGCGCAATCGAGGAAGAGTCGACTGACAGCCGGGCGTAGGATGCGCCAATGTGGACAAATAGACTGCGGTGAGCAAGGAGCACTCGGGTTGTCAATCGGTTTTTGAGATCGCCGACATCGGACACCGGCGGCTCAAAGCTTGCGCGTCCCGACCAAACCGCTCAGGATAGCG
>NZ_JBUDPI010000074.1:0-13215 GCF_054919635.1 Halochromatium sp.
GAGTCCTCGCCCGTCTCATCGGACCCGCCGACCGTAGAGGGTGTCTCGTTGGCCATCGAGGATGTCGGCCGTAACGGCCATGGTCCGGGCGATGAGATCAACGATGGCGTGTTGCTGCGCAGCGAAGGTTGCGGCCAATGCCATATCGGCGGCAACTACCACCCGGCTACCGAGAAGATGATGCCGGTGGGTGATGTGCCCGATGAGGCGAAGGAAGGCATCGACTGTCTGATCTGCCACGCAGCGGAATACGACATGAATCAGCGCTACGTGATCCAGGATCAGGTTGGGCTGAGATGGAATCAGGACCGGAGCATGCGCGCGGCGATGACCGTCGGGCGGGCCACCAACGGGAACTGCCTGAATTGCCACCAGCACAACATGGGCGGTGATGCCTACATCCACAACGTCGCCGCGAAACATCTCGGCGATAAGCATCAGCGTCTGCTGCATCGCGGCGCCAAGCGCGGCAACCCGTTCAGCCCGGAAGATGACGTGCACGCAGCAGCGGGCATCAAGTGCACCGACTGTCATGTGCCCGAAGGCCACAAGATCCCACGCGGGCGCAAGGGTGTGGACCTGGTGGCCACTGATCTACCCGGAAAAGAGGTCAGCTGCGAGAGCTGTCACTCCGAGGCGCCGCATAACGTCTCTGATCACCGCGCGTTGCTCAATGGTCACGTGGCCCGTCTGGCCTGCGAGACCTGCCACATCCCGCAGCTGGAAGATAACAATGTGATCCTGCGTGACTGGGTGCATCCAACCTGGAACGCTGAGGAGGGCATCTGGGAGCCGACCGATATCTTCCGCTCGGGCAAGCCGGGCGAAGGCCTGATGTACCTCTGGTTCAATGGCAACGGCACCTTCCTCGCTAATGCCCTGGGCAGTAATCCAGAAGGGGATGGCGGCTATGACCCGCTGATGAACCAGATCGCTCGGATCGACAACCCGGACGTGATCGCCGCGGTGCGCGAAGCCGCCGAGAAGCTGAAGACGCAGTATCCCGATATCGATGTCGATGCCTACGTCGAAATGGCCACCAACCCGCTCTCACAGCTGACCCCCGAGATGCTCGAGAAGCGCCGCAAGATGGTGTCTGAGAACCTCAAAGAGGCCATGCAAGAGGGCGAGAGCCGCATCTATCCGTTCAAGCCCTTCAACGCCATGATGTACGAGGACATGAACAACCAGGGGCCCTTTGGCGCCATGATCCTGCCGTTCGACTACTCGGTCTACTACGAGACCGGCGATGCGCGCGCCGCGGTGGTCAAGGCCGTTCAGGACCCGATCGTGCTGCGCATGTATCAAGAGCCGTTCAAGCTCTACATGATGGATGAATTCATGGCCTACTTCGGCGTCGACGGCTGGAAGACCATCTATCCAGTCGAGGACGGCAAGCTCGGGCCGCAGGTCGAGCCGCACTGGATGCGCCAGATGGGCACGCTGATGGTCAATCACGGCATCCAGCGCAAGGGCCATGATTGCAAGGCCTGCCACCAGCCTGACGGCATCCTCGACTACGCCGCACTCGGCTATCCGGCAGAGCGCATCGAGGAGCTGACCTCCAACGAGATCATCGCGGAGATCGAGGTCGAGTAAGGGACTCAGACCAAGTGCTGGCGCACCCGAGCACTGGCCCATTCGCTTATCACCACCGTCACCAAGATGACGATGAAGATCAGCGTCACCTGCGGCCAGGCAAGGGTGTCGACCGAGGCCTTGAGTTGCAGCCCGATGCCACCGGCGCCCACTAGCCCGAGCACGGTCGACTCACGGATATTGATGTCCCAGCGGAACAGGGCGATGCCGGCGAAGGCGGGCAAGATCTGCGGCACGATGGCGTAGTCGAGTACCTGCGCCGGTCCAGCGCCGGTCGCCCGGATTGCCTCGACCGGCTCTTGGTCGATCTCTTCGATTGCTTCGTAGAGCAATTTGCCGATGAAGCCAATCGAGCGCAGCGCGATCGCGATCACCCCGGCGAGCAGGCCCGGCCCAAGGATGGTCACCAACAGCAGCGCCCAGATGAGTGCGTTGACTGAGCGTGAGGCGACGATCACGAATAACGCAATCGGTCGAACCCATGTGACGCTTGGGGTGGTATTGCGGGCGGCCAGGAAGGCTACGGGCACTGCGATCACCAGCGCGATCACTGTGCCCAGGGTAGCGATATTCAGGGTGTCCCAGAGTGGTCGCCAAAGCTGATCCATGTACGACCAACGCGGGGGCACCATCCGCGAGAAGAGATCGGCGGCCTGACGCGGGGCATCCCAGACGAAGGCCCAGATTTGGTTTCGCGTCATGATCTCCCAGCAGATCACGAACAGCAGCACTAGCAACAGCCAGCCGAGCCAATGCAACAGCTCCCGCAGCGGGGTACGCCGACGCCAGACTGGGGTTGCTGCAGCGGTCATTTTGCTCGCTTAGCAGAGGTGATGTTGCCGAAGGTCTGTTCGCATCCTGACGGCTTCGTCGCGGTGAGCCTGCTGCCGTGTTCGTGCTCGATCATTGCAATCTCCGCCGCACCCAGCTCGAGCTGTACTCGGTAAGCAGCACGATGGCGATGATCAGCAGCAGGATCGCCGCTGCCGAGTCGTACTCGTAGCGATCGAGCGCGGTATTCAGGGTGGCGCCGATACCGCCCGCGCCGACGATGCCAATCACCGAGGACTCGCGGAAGTTGATATCCAGCCGATACAGCGAGAGTCCTATCAGGCGTGGCATCACCTGTGGCTGGATGCCGTAATTCAGCACCTGCCACCAAGAGGCGCCGGTCGCGCGCACCGCCTCGGCTTGGGCCTCGTCGATATCCTCGATGTCTTCGGCGAGCAGCTTGGACAGGAAGCCGATGGTGGCGAAGGCAAGGGTCAGGAAACCCGCCAGGGGGCCGAAGCCGACCATCGCGACGAACAGGATCGCAACGATGATCTCCTGCAGCGAGCGCGAGACGGCGATGATCGCTCGGCAGCCGAGATAGACTGGCAGCGGCGCGATGTTACAGGCGGCGCCGATGCCGATTGGCACCGAGATCAGGATGCCGACTAGGGTCGCGGTCAGCGTCATGGTTAGGCTCTCGATCAGGCCCTGTTGGATGTCGCTCCAGCGGCTGCTGAAGTCCGGCGTCAAGAAACCGCCCAGGAAGCGTAGGCCGCGCTCCCAGCCGTCGGCGGCGCGTGCCCAGTTCACGTCTAGGCTGCCGAGGCCAAGCGTTAGATACAAGAGCGCGCCGATGAGCAGCACCCAGCGCAAGCGCGCATCGGCGATCAACGGCGGGCGGCGCCAGTATCGCGGATAGCCGGTCTCGGGGCCGGTGTTGTGCTCGAGGTTGAGTCCCGGTCTCGCGTGGGCATCGGGCGGCATGGTCATGAGCATCGGCCGCGCGTGGGCTCAGAGCGCCTCGACGATGCGCTGATCGGTTGGCCGCAGTGGTCCTTGCGATTCCCCTTTGGTGCTCGGCTCCCCGGTGGTGGACAGCCCCTCGTCCTCGGCTGGGAGCGTGGGTCCCCAGTCCTCTTCGCCATAGATCCTGGTCAGCACCGCTGGCGTGAGTCCCTCCGGTGGTCCGTCATAGACGATCCGGCCGGCGCGCAGCCCGATAACGCGCATCATGAACTGCTTGGCGAGCGCGACATCGTGGATGTTGACGATCGCTGCCAGCCCAGGTCCCGGGGCTGTGCCCGTGCCCTGTCCGGTGCCGGCCTCGGCGCAGACCCCGCGTAGCAGCCGCATGATCTGACGCGAGGTCTTGGGGTCCAGGCTGGCGGTGGGCTCGTCGACCAGCAGCAGGTCCGGCCGTTGCGCCAGGGCTCGGGCGATGCCGACACGCTGGCGCTGGCCGCCGGAGAGCGCATCGGCGCGCTTGTTGACCTGGTCGGCGAGGCCGACCCGATCCAGCAGCCGAAACGCCTCGGCGACATCATTGGGCGGAAAGCGGCGCAGCCAGCTGCGCCAGAAGGGCAGATAACCGAGCCGACCGGACAGCACATTCTCCATCACGGTCAGTCGCTCGACCAGCGCATATTCCTGGAAGATCATGCCGATTCGGCGTCGTGCCCGGCGCAGACCGCGGCGACCGAGCCCGGTCAGCTCGAGCTCCCGCCCCGGGGCGTCGGCGCGATCGGCACCAGCTGCGGCGCCGCGCGTTGTCGCAGCAATCGTACCCTCGTGCACACCCCTGTTCGGGCCCGTGGTCGCCCCCGTGGCATCAACAGGCGGCCCGCTCGACGGCCCCAGAAAGACCTGGCCGGCGCTCGGCTCCACCAGGCGGTTGATGCAGCGGATCAGCGTCGATTTGCCGGCCCCTGAGGGTCCGATCAGGCCCAGCACCTGCCCGGCCGGTACGCTCAACGAGACCTCGCTTAGCGCCTGATCGCCGGTGCGGTAGCGCTTGCTCAGAGCGACCAGACGCAGCGCCGTCGGCCGTTCAGCCGGCTCAGTCACGCGCGCTCCGCCACGTCTCGCCGACGGACCGCGCCCGCGCTGGGCACGACAGTGAACGCGCCTGAGCCCGGGCCACATCGACGCCGCCGCTCCTTGCATGGGCAGGAGACAGGAGCGACAGCGTTCCACCACCGCGCAGGTCGATCGCGACTACTTGCACGCGTAGGAGACACCGTTCGCCGCATCGATCTTGCGGATCACCTCCCAGTGCTCCTGGAAGCTGATCGGGATGAACTGGGCCTCGCCGGACTCCTTAAACTCTTGTTGTAGCTTCGAGTCCTCCCAGGGGAAGCTGAAGAAAGCCTCTTTCACCTTCTCCGCCAACTCGGGCTTCAGGTTGTAGACATAGCCATAGCCGGTAGTCGGGAAGGTCTGCGACTGATAGATGCTGACGACCTGTTCCGGCTCGATGACCTCGCGCGCAATCATTCGTCGCAGAACCGAGTTGGCCACCGAGGCCGCTGGATAGTCCTTGTTGGCGACGCCGAGGATCGAGTTATCGTGCTTGCCGGAGAACACAGGCTCGAAATCGCGCTCGGCGATCAGATCGAAATCGGCCTTCAGGATCGCTGACGGCGCCTTGTAGCCCGAGTTCGAGGTTGGGGAGGTGAAGGCCAGCTTGCCGCCCTTGATGTCGGAGACCTCCTCGATGCCGCTGCCAGGATAGGTGATGATCTCCATCTCGTAGCCAAAGCTGCCGTCCTCGGCCGCCATCATCGCGAAGGGCACGAAGCCGGCGCAGTTGACCGCAAGTGGGTTTGAGCCAGTATTGAAGCCAGCCACATGCAAACGACCAGCCCGCATTGCCTCGATCTGCGCCGCATTCGACTGCACCGGGAAGAACTGCACCCGTTTCCCGGTGACCTGCTCCATGTGGTGGATGAACTCGGACCAAACCTCAGCATAGACGGCGGGGTCCTCGACCGGCGTGTAGGCAAACACCAGCGTGCCTGGTTCGATCCAGTCGGCAGGCTCGGTTGGGGCGTCGGCTACCAAATCGCCGTTGGCGTCGGTAAAGCGCGCATCGAGCGCGAATAGCGGTGCTGCAAAGAGGGCACAGGCAAGCCCGAGCAGCGCGCGGCGGCTTAGCCCTTGCAGCTTAGACAATGACGATGGATGGGTCGGTCGGCGCATCATGGTTCTCGGGTGGTAAGCTTGAGAGGAGAGTAAACGATCGTAGCCAACAACCCTGGAATGCTAGCGATCAATGATGACTCTTCGATGACGGTCGGCCTGCCAGGTCTTTGAATGTTTGAAATCTGGGGCGCTTTCCGAATGCCTGCGGGCCATTCGCCCTGCGCATGTCAGGGCTGTAATCAGGTTTCGCCGCTGATCAATTCTATGTGGCTAGAATGTGACGCGAAGGTCACGTTGACCATAATCGTCAGGTAGTCTGTGTCTCGCTCGTTTGCGCCATCGGACTGCGGATCTCTGGCTAGGCCGCGCGGGCACCTCTCGCGAGCCGCTAGCACCACCCGCCCGGCCTTCACGCGAAAGTTTTTCGCGCTATGCTCAGGTTACGCGAAACTTGATCGCACGCCCGCTAACGCTGAGGTGACGACGCCATGCCTGATCTGCTTCAATCTGCCCTCGCCGCGATACCCGAGGAGTTCTTCCATCGGCTCGAGGAGCGGATGAGCACCTGTACCACGATCGCCCATCAACAGGCCGTGCGTACGCCTCCGGAGACACCCGCGCATCGCATGCGGCTTGGCACCACACGCTATTTCGAGCGTGGCGAGGCGTTTCGGCTTAGTGCTGAGGACGTCGCGATGCGTTATCGCTATGAGCTGGTCAACACCCACGCCTTCGCGCTGGCGATGAGCGGCAACTTCCTCATCACCCATGCCAAGGTTGATCGCTGGGGCGACCCAATCGAGGAGAAGGAGTACAAGCAAGCGCTGGCGCAGAACAATCCCAGCAACTGCGAGCAGCTCGCGTTATGGGATGAGTGCGACCCGAATGCCGGGATCGTCTCCATCGTCGTCGTCCTCTCCGCCCAGCCGGGCTCGGAGCAGGACGAGACCCTGCCGATGCGCATCGGCTTTGGTGTGCCGACACGTGATCTGAAAGGCTGGCATCTGCTCAAGACCCTTGATCAGCTGTTTGCCGCCTACGCCGACCGTCGCGCGCAGCCGCTCGATCGCGCTCGACCGGTCCTCAAGTCCGACCGTCAACCGTATCCAGACCGCGCCAGCAGGGCTTCAGGTCATTCACAGGAATAAGGGTAACGACCATGGGTGCACGCACCCCCGGCTTTCAGTCAATCCAGCTCACCCAGGCGCGGCTTGCCCGCGGTCTGACACGCGTTGCGCTAGCCACCGCTGTAAAGCGCTCCGCGCCGACCGTCAGCAAATGGGAGTCAGGGCAACAGACGCCTGATCCCGACGCCCTAAACGCGCTTGCGCAGGCGCTGCGCGTGCCGCGTGATTTCTTCCTCAACACCGCCTTCGAGGCTGGCGAGCGACCGCGCTTCTTTCGCTCCATGGCTAACGCGACCAAACGCTCGCGCGAGCGCATCCAGCAGCATCTGCTCTGGTTGCAACGCATTAGTCACGATCTCCAGCAATGGGTTGATCTGCCCGAGCCTGACGTTCCCGATCTTGGCGGGCCCGATTTCCAGCTGCTGCAAGAACGCGACATCGAGGAAGCCGCCTCGCGGGTGCGCGAGCACTGGGGGCTGTGGCGTGCGCCGATCCCGGACATGCTGCTGGTGATGGAGAATGCCGGGCTCGTCGTCGGCCGCTGCTCGTTCTCGGCGCCGTCCATCGATGGCGTCTCGCACTGGTCGCTGGCCGATGATCGGCCCTACGTGCTGCTTTCCTCGGACAAGCGCACCGCTGTGCGCTCTCGCTTCGATGCCGCTCACGAGCTTGCGCATCTGGTTCTACATCGTCACGTCGACCAGAGTGCGCTGACGCAGCGCGACGAGTTCAAGGAGCTCGAGTCTCAGGCGCATCGCTTCGCCAGCGCATTGCTCATGCCCGCCGATGGCTTCGTCAACGAGTTCTCGGAGATCTCGCTCGAGGCCTTTCGCACCCTTAAGCCACGCTGGGGCGTCTCGATCGGTGCCATGATCTACCGCTGCAAGGATCTCGGGCTGATCTCTGAGGAGCATGCTGGGCGCCTGTTCAAGTACATCAGCGCCCGCGGCTGGGTGCGGGCCGAGCCTGAGGACGAGCGCCTGCTCGTCGAGCAGCCGCGGTTGATGGAGCGTTCAATGCGCTTGCTCCTGACCCAAGGCGGCTTCTCGGTGGAGCATCTGCTTGCCCAGCTGCGCTTGAATCCCAAGGACATCGAGGCTTTGGCTGGCCTACCCGCAGGCATGCTCAGTCATCGCCGCGAGCAGGTTGCGATGCTACCGACACCCAAGCTCAAGAACGGAGCAGCCAGCGACAGACGCGCCGCGGTGGTGCCGTTTCCGGGCCGCGACCTCGAGGCTCGTTCTGGTCACAATGGCGCGTCACCAGGCTTTGGCCCAGGCCCATCCCCGCACGGCTCAGCCTAAGCGCTCTTGCGGATGCTGCTGATGGGGGTCATGACCTGTAGCTGTTGATCTAGCAGCTCAATGCGGTGGTCTGCGGGTCCGCTGGCTCAGAGGTTGCGGGAATCTGTTCCGTTGAATCCTTCCGGCTCAAACCGATCGATCTCCAAGTAAGGATGCCGCAAGAGGGATGTGTCTCGCAACCGGTAAGACCGCCCACCTTTAGCGAGAGACAGCGAGCCTGTGCAGGGTCACGCGATCCTGCCCGAGCTTCGCAAAAGACACTGGTGACGCGATCTTTTGGCCGTTGCCGTTGTCGGAATAGAAGTTGCGTACCGGTTTGAATTGGGGTTAGAGTCAGCAGAGGTTGCGTCCGAGCATGCCCTGTCAATGACATATCGCATGAGGGCCAGCTGCTTCCAAAGGGGGCTTGATCCCGGCTGGCCGCCCGCCCCATCGATCACCCAGCGGATCGCCGGGTGGCTCGAAACAAGAACAGGCCACGGATGTCACGCCACGGATAGCTGCCAGTGGTGATGATCACGTCCACTAAGTGGCCAAAGGAGTGCTGATGAACGAGAACAGAATCCTAAGCGAATGGGTCGCCAGCATCGAGCGTGGTGACTGTGGTTTTACCTACGTGCGGTTCTACGCCGATGCACCCAGCTGGGTGCGCAACGAGGCGATCAATCGCTTCGGCAAGGGCACGGTCTTCTTGCCGCCACGGCAGAAGCGGATGGCCGAAAGCGCCGCCGCCTGAGTGAGGTAACGGCTCCGCGTTACCTGTCCGCATCGCGGGCGCCTCACCTCCCTCTTCATCTTCGCTGGATTGATCTTGACTGGGGCCTAGATTGATCTTGACTGGGGCCTAGATTGATCTTGACTGGGGCCTAGATTGATCTTGACTGGGGCCTAGCCCGGCTTCCTTCAGTCCAGCCGTTCGGTCGCAATCCGCTCCGACGCTACGCCGGCTCGACTCAGCACCTCGGCGACCGCCTCGATCGCGCTGCTTGGGCCAGCGACATAGTAGCGGGCGGTCTTGAGGTCCTCGAGATCCGATTCCAGCAGCGCCAGTAGGTCGTCGCAGGCGGCATCGACGAGTGGCGTGTAGGCGAAGTTATCGAGTGTGTCCCGCAGGGCGCGGCACCAGGGCTGATGATAGTGCATCTGCAGCGCAGGGACTGACCAGTACAGGTGGAAGGCCTCGATGCTGTCGATCGAGACCGCATGCTCGATCAGGCTCTTCACTGGGGCGATGCCGTCGCCGAGCGCAATGAACACCGCGGGCTCGGTGGCATCCTCAGCCAGCACGAAGTCCCCATAGGGTCCGGTCAGGGTGACCGACTGCCGCGCGCTGAGGGTCTCGAAGACCGCCTTGCTGAAGGCGTCGTCACCACGCCGCACCGAGAACAGCAGATTGCGACCGTTACAGGGGCAACTGGCGATCGGCAACTCCTGCTCAGGGCCATCCGTCAGTCTCAGTCGCGCGCGCTGCCCAGCCATGAACCGCAGCGTATTGGTGCGCGGGGTCTGCACATGCACCAACATGAGCCCTTCGTCTTGCGGCTCTAGCTTACGGATGTGGGCCTGGATCTCCTGCTCGGGTAGATCGGCCGGCGAGTGCGCCTCGGCGGCCTCCAGCTGCAGATCGGTCACCGCGGTGTGCGAGCAGGTGAGCAGATAGCCCATCTGCTTCTCGCGCTCGCTGAGCACATAATCGTGCTCGCGCAGCCGATAGACCTCGCCGGTGATCAGCCGTGCCTTGCATTCGCCACAGTTGCCGCTCGCGCAGCCGTAGTTAAGCCGCAGGCCCGAGCGAACCGCCGCCTCGAGGATGGATTCGTTGCCGTCGACGAAGAACTCGTGTCCGGACGGGATCATCTTGACACTGGCAGACATGATGCGCAGGAAGCTGTCTTTCGCAAGCAGTTGGGTTTGTGCTGCCTCGACGGCGGTCTCGGCCAGCGCTGCGCGGCGCGCTTGCAGCCAGACGCTGAGGTCTTGCGGGGTCTCGTTCGGAGAGGCATCTGTGGCATCGGCTTCGCGGCTCTTGCACGACATCTCATCGAGACGATCGCGAATCTCGTCGAGCAGCTGCTCTAGGTCCTCTACGCGCGCGACGCGCTGCACCAGGGCCTCGGCCAGGGCCTTGATGCGCGTGATCAACACGTCCTGACTGGGCAGGCGGGTGTCCTCGTCGTGGCTGCGAGGCAAGGCATCGGCCTTGATCTGCTCAACCCGCTCGAGGTCGCCGCTCTTCTCCAGGCTGACGCTTGGATAGACGCGCAGCAGATCGCTGATGGCGACCTGGCCCTCGAAGGTTTGCATCTCGCCATGGCGAATGCGCTTTTGGATCTCGGCACGGGTGACGCCGGCGAGGCGGGCCGCGCGCGATAGACTGAGCAGCTCGTTCATCTTGGACGCCTAGAACAGCCGGTTGAGCCCGTTCAGGGCCGCGACCCGATAGGCCTCGGCCATGGTGGGATAGTTGAAGGTGGTCTCGGCGAAGTATTGGATGTTGTTGGCGCTGCCGGGCTGGGACATGATCGCCTGGCCGATATGGACGATCTCCGAGGCCTGCTCGCCAAAGCAGTGGATGCCGAGGATGGCCATGGTCTCGCGGTGGAACAGGAGCTTGAGCATGCCGACCGTGTGGCCGGTGATCTGGGCTCGGGCAATGCTCTTGAAGTGGGCCTGGGCGACCTCGTAGGGCACCTTGTCGGCGGTGAGCTCGCGTTCGGTGCGGCCGATGGAGCTGATCTCGGGCACCGTGTAGATGCCGGTTGGGAATTCGTCGATCAGCGACCAATCGCATTCGCCATCGGCGATCACGGCGCCGACGAAGCGGCCCTGGTCGTAGCTGGCGCTGGCCAGTGCCGGTGGCCCGGCGACATCGCCGACCGCGAAGATGTGCTCGATCTCGGTGCGATAGGACTGGTCGACCTCGATCTGGCCGCGGCGATTGGGCGTCAGGCCGATCGCGTCTAGGTCCAGACCTTCTGTGTTGCCGCTGCGGCCATTGGCCCAGAGCAGCACATCGGTCTTGAGCTTTTTGCCGGATTGGCAGTGCAGGACGACGCCGTCCTCGCTCGGCTCGACGCGCTCGTAGGTCTCGTTATGACGGATCACGACGCCTTGTTCGCGCAGGTGGTAGCTGAGCGCGTCGGTGATCTCGTTGTCGAGGAAGGAAAGCAGCCGCTCGCGGGTGTCGACCAGGTTCACCTTGACGTCCAGGCAGGCCATGATCGAGGCATATTCACAGCCGATGACGCCGGCGCCATAGATGGTGAGGCTGCGCGGGGTGTAGGGCAGGCGCAGGATCGAGTCGCTATCGAGCACGCGCGGATGGCTGAAGTCGACATCGGGCGGATGATAGGGGCGGGAGCCGGTGGCGATGACGATATGCGCTGCCTCGACCTCCTCGATGACACCATCCGGACGGCGCACCTCGACCTGGTGTGGGGCGACAAAGCGGGCTTGGCCGAACAACAGCTCGACGCGATTGCGCTGATAGTAGCGATAGCGGGTCTGGACCTGCTGATCGATGACCGAGTCCGCGGCGCGCAGCAGGTCCGGAAAGGCGACCTCGACCTGATCGCGGGTATGTTGGAACAGTGGGTTGCGTCGATAGTCGGCGAGCATCTGGATCGAATGACGCAAGGCCTTGCTCGGGATGGTGCCCCAATGCGTGCAGCCGCCACCGACCTGATCATGGGCCTCGATCACCGCCACGCGCTGTTTGGCCTTGGCCAGTTTCATCGCTGCCCCTTCGCCGGCAGGGCCGGCGCCGATCACGATGCTGTCGAAGGTTCGTACTGCCATACTGCCTCTACCTTGGCGCGCTGCGGACACGCCTTACCGGAAATACTATGGCGGACAGACTCAGCGGGGAAGGCCGAGCCGAGGGCCCTCAGGTTAGCATAGGCCGTCAGCCCAGCCGGTTAGGTTTGGCCGCTCTGGCTCGGCTGCTCTGGCTCGGCTGCTCTGGCTTGGCCGGTCTGGCTCGGCCGTCTTAACCTAGACGCTCTGAGCGGACCGATCATCGTTGGACGTTAGCACCTGCAGGGCAAGCGGCCGAATCTCGTACTGCAGCGGGGTCTTGAGTCGCAGGCGCTCGCCATCGTTCATGATCACCAGCTCGCGCTCCTGGCGGGTCTCAATGCGCAGTCTGCGCGCCTGCTGCTGAAAGATGCGCGGATCTTGTGCCCAGTCGCCGTGCAGCAGGCGCAGCGCGAGCCGCGGCAGCTCCCACAACGGACCTTGGTGCACCCCGTAGAGGCCGAGTAGGCCCGAGTCAAGACGCTTCCGATGGGGATAAGGGCGCACCGCTGAGCCGATCGGGTTGTTCGTGATCACCAGCGCCCGCGTCTCAACCCTGAGGTGCTCACCATGGATCTGGATGCGCAGACGGTGATAGGGATAGCGCCACAGCAGCAGGAGCGCCTTGCGGATGAACCGCACGACGGCCTGGAAAGGTCCGCGACCGCGCACCGCCTCGCGGGTGCGCGCGAGCGCTGTGGTCAGGCCGATCATCGAGGCACAGAGAAACAGCTGACCGTTGACGCTGCCGACATCGATTGCCTTGACGATGGGCCTGTCGGTGAGGACCTCGACGGCGGTCTCGGGGCGCAGCGGGATGTCCAGATCCCGCGCGAGCAGATTGGCGGTGCCGAGAGGGATGATGCCGAGCGGCACCTCGCGCCCGAGCAACTGGGAGGCGACGGCGAGCAGGGTGCCATCGCCGCCTAGCACAAAGACCTGCGTGGTTTCTATCTCGAGCGCCGCTTGCAAGCGCTGCTGCCAGGAGGGCAATGCGCGCTCGTCATCTCCGAAGGCAATCTTCTTCAGACTCATGCCCTGAGCGACCAGGCGGCCACTGAGCTGCTCGCTGAGGGCAGAGACTCGAGCAGCGCCGGCGCCGGCTTGAGGGTTGACGACAATGACGGCCTGGGACATGGTTTAATGCTAGAGGTTTTCGATCGACGGGAGAGAATGACGTGGTCGGCATTGAAGTTGGTGGCCTGCTCGGGTTGTTGCATCTAATCATCGTGATCTATGCCTTTGTCAAGATCGTGCAGAGCGGTGCCGGCACCTTGGCCAAGGTGCTTTGGATTGGTGTGATCCTCTTGCTCCCGCTCCTCGGCCTGATCCTCTGGCTGCTCTTTGGCCCGAGCTGAGCTGCTCGTTAGTCTGAGCTGAGCGGTGGGTGCGCCGTTTGGCGTCGCCACGAAGTATCAGACGACCGGCCAGTCGATCCGAATGCGTTCAAGATGATGGACGCTCGGACATCAGCT
>NZ_JBUDPI010000075.1:0-12959 GCF_054919635.1 Halochromatium sp.
CAACCTGGCCCTATTGTACCTCGTCGATACCCCGAGAAGTCGGACAGACTCCTAGCGGTACTGCTCAAGCCCGAGGTCTGGCGGGACCGGCATCTCAGGTAATGCGTTGATGACCTACTGGACATTGCCCAATCTCCTCAGCGGTCTCCGGCTGGGTTCTGCGCCGTTGCTTCTCTTGCTTGCCGTGGCTGGGCAGCACCAGGCATTCCTATGGCTGCTTGCGCTCGCGTTCCTGACCGACGCGGTCGACGGCATCTTGGCGCGGAGCATGGGCCAGACCAGTCGGTTAGGTGCGCAGTTGGACTCTTGGGCAGACGTGGCGACCTACGCAGTGACCGCCATTGCCTTGTTGCTGTTATGGCCAACACTGGTGCGCGATGAATGGCCCGCCATTGCCGGCGTCGTCTTGAGCTTCACGCTACCTGCGTTAGCGGGCCTGCTACGCTTCCGTCGTTTCACCAGCTATCACACCTTGTTGGTGAAGACAGCTGTGATTGCGACCGTGATCGGGCTCTTCGTGATGCTGCTCGGCATCTCGGTGTGGCCGTTCCGGCTAGCCGCGGTGCTCGCGGTGCTCGCTGCGCTCGAGGAGATGGCGATCACCGCCGTGCTGCGCGAGGAGCGATCAGACGTCGTCAGTCTCTGGCATGTGCTGCGTCAGCAGCGCAAGGCATAGCGCGCCGACATTGATGTCTCAACCTCCCAAGACTGAGGCCACTGCGCTGGCCACCGAGCTGCGCCGAGCGCCTCTGCTGGCGGCGCTGAGTCCGGCACAGCTCGAGCGTTTGTTGCAGCGGGCCAGTCAAGTGCGACTTGCTGCCGGACAGATGCTATTTCATCAGGACGAGCCCGCAGAGCGGTTCTACTTCGTGCGCTCCGGACAGATGCGTCTGTTCCGTTTGTCGAGCGAAGGAGGGGAGAAGATCATCGAGCTGATCAATAGCGGGCAGACGTTCGCCGAGGCACTGCTGTTCATGGGCACCGGGCGCTATCCGGTCTGCGCCGCAGCGCTGACCGATGCCGAGCTGGTCAGCATCGATGCGCCCGATTTTGCGGCCATGCTGCGCGAGTCTCCGGAGACCTGTTTCGCGTTACTTGGCGACCTGAGTCGGCGACTGCATGCGATGATCGCCGAGATCGACAGCTTGACCCTGTTGTCTGCGCAAGGTCGTGTCGCGCGCTGGCTGCTGCGTAATAGTCGACCCGAGCAGCCCGAGCTGAGGCTCGGCGTCTCCAAAGCGGTGCTCGCCTCGCGGCTGTCGATACAACCTGAGACCTGGTCGCGCGTCACCCGCCGTTTGATTGATAAAGAGGTCATCGCGGTTGCCGGCGACCTCATCACGATCCGTCATCGCGCGGCCCTGCAGAGGCTCGCTGACGAGCTTCCAGACCCGTTCTGAGCTCAGGTTTCATTGCGGCAGCGCCTGCCGCTAACGCCGGCATCCAAGACATCCGTGCCCCGCCAACGCGTTGACGCGGCCGACTCTTGGCCTAAACTCAGCGCCATGGGCCTACAGAATCTGTGCTTATCTCTGATGAGCAGGCGCCCCGCATCCTCTTCCCCGAGTCCGAGCAGACGATCGTCCATCAACTCCAGTCGACTGACGCACTATGCACTCACTAAGCTTGAAGGCCAAGTTACTGACCGCCGGGCTCGGCGTGGCCGTCGGTCCCTTAGCGATCGTTGCGGTCTTCCTCTATTCCCAGACGGACGTGATCTCTGGCCTCGCAAGAGAGGCGATTGTCGAGCAGGGTCACCAGCAGATGGAAAAGGAGATCGCTGGCATCATCGATACCGTGCAGATCTCCCAAGAGCTGCTCCAGCAAAATGTCGAGACGCTGCTGAGCTTTGCGTCGGATAAGTTGGATCAGCTTGGTGGTCTGCATTTTTCGGAGCAAGAGACCGTCGAATGGACTGCGGCCAATCAGTACACTGGCGCACAGCAACGGGTGAATCTGCCGGTCGCATTCATCGGTGATGCTGTGAGGCTGGAGCCACAATAGTCATTCGAGCATAGGGTTCCCTTGGTGGATGCGATCGGTGAGCTGACAGGCGACACAGCAACCCTCTTTCAGCGCATGAATCCCGCCGGCGATATGCTGCGTATCGCAACCAACGTGAAGAAGGATGGTCAACGGGCGGTCGGCACCTTCATTCCCGCGATCAACCCCGATGGGAAGCCAAACCCAGTGCTGTCGGAGGTGCTGGCTGGTAGAACCTATACTGGCCGCGCCTTTGTGGTTGATCGTTGGTACGTCACCGCCTATCAGCCCTTGATCCGGGCGTCTGGTGAGGTTGAGGGCATCCTGTATGTCGGGACTCCAGAGTCGACTGCGACGCAACCACTGCTCGATGAGCTCGCAGACAGGCAGATTGGCGAGACAGGGTAAATCTTTATTCTCAATACTCAGGGTGAAGACGCGGGCAGATATGTGCTCTCAGCGAATCGCGCCCGGGATCAAGAAAACATTCTCGGCAGTCGGGATGCCGAAGGTCGCTACTTTGTCAAGGAGATGGTCGAGAGGAGCCAAGCGCTTGAGTCCGGCGAGACGGCGCTGATCGAGTATGCGTGGCAGAATCCCGGGGAGGCAGTGCCCCGGACCAAATTGGCCATCTACGCCTACTTCCCAGACTGGGATTGGCTGATTGCAGCGAGCGCGTACGACAGTGAGTTCTACGCTGCTGCTCATGACGTCGAGCGCTCGATCAATAATGTGACCAACTGGGTGTTCGTGCTAACCGCAGTGATGGCCGTTGTTGCAGCGGTCGTCTTCTTCCTGCTCACGCGCAGCTTGGCCGGTCCGCTCAGTCGCATCAGCCAAGACCTGCAAGCGGGGAGCCTGGAAACCGAGAAGGCATCGGACCAGGTCTCGGCATCCAGTCAATCGCTTGCTCAAGGGGCGAATGAGCAGGCGGCCTCACTGGAGCAAACCACGGCCAGTATGCAAAGCATGAGTGAACTGTTGTCACACAATGCTGAGCTCTCGCGCCAGGCCAGTGAGTATTCGCAAGAAGCGGAAGGTGCCGCCAAGAATGGCGTGTCATCGATGAGCCACCTCAGCGGTGTCGTCCATCAGATTAGTGACTCGATCAATGAGCTTAATGATGCGATTGCCGATATTCAGTCGTCAACGGCATCGATTTCTCAGGTGATTGACAAGATCGACAATATCGCATTTCAGACCAACATCTTGGCATTAAATGCCTCGGTTGAGGCAGCCCGGGCTGGTGATGCCAGCGCTGGTTTCTCTGTGGTCGCGGAAGAGGTGCGCAACCTTGCGGTCAGGGCGACCGACGCTGCTAAAGAGACAGCGACGCTCATCGAGCGCTCGGTGAGCGCGAGCGAGAAAGGTGTGGCGATGAACGCGAACGTCGTCGCGCTCCTCGATGAGGTCAAGGGTAAAGCGGAGAGCGTGGATTCGGCGCTCTCGAACATCGATACCAGTGTGGTTCGCGTTCACGGAGCCATGAATGAGATGGATGCTGGTGCAAAGCAGCAAAAGGAAGGCATTGAGCAGATGACGATCGCACTGAAGCAGATCAACGAAGTGACGCAACAAACGGCGGTCAATGCCGAGCAGGCCGCCAGTGCGTCGGAGGAGTTCAGCGATCAAGCCAATCGAGTGCGGCGGGTGATTGAGCGGCTCAACGGGATCATCCAGGGCCAGAAAGCAGGAAGCGCCGACTGGTGAATCGAGAAAAGGTGATCACGAGATGAGCCCCGAGTTCTGGCTCAACCGATGGCGGCGTAGCGAGTTGGGCTGGCATGAGGATGAGATCAACCGACACCTGGCAGAGCACTGGCCGAGTCTACAGCTGCCCAGAGATGCGCGCGTTCTGGTGCCACTCTGTGGCAAGTCGCTGGATATGCTTTGGCTGGCTAGTCTCGGACACGCTGTGCTTGGCGTTGAGATCAGCCCCTTGGCCGCAGAGCAGTTCTTCGCCGAGAACCAGCTGCAGCCGCGTGTTGACCTGTTAGGTCCCTTTCAACGCTACCAGGTTGATGAGATCACCCTCCTGGTTGGCGATTTCTTCGATCTAGGCCCGCAGCAGCTTGCTGATATTTCGGCCGTTTACGATCGAGCATCGCTGATTGCGCTGCCACCTGAGACTCGTCCTCGCTATGCGAGAGCGCTGGCCGCATTGCTGCCCGGTGGCGTGAGCTCGCTCCTGATCACGCTCGAGTACGATCAATCGCGGATGAAGGGGCCACCCTTCTCGGTGGCGGAGACCGAGGTACGTGCGCTCTTTGAGCCCGAGTTCGAGATTGAGACCCTGAGCGTCTTCGATGCGTTGGCCGAGAGTCCAAGGTTTCGGGCGCGCGGGCTCGACGCACTTGCAGAGCGCATCTATCGACTCCGGCGCTGCGCCTCGATGCCCTGACGCCGGCAGGGCCGACGGGCCTCGCGATCGGGCCTGTTGCCAGGCTGGTGCGCTGATGAGCAATGCTCCCGACAGAAGGTGCCAGAACCGTCTTGACCATGGTCAAGTCGCGGCCCGCTCTCGCTTGGAAGACTGTCCCTGCCGATTGTGGCATTGCCACCCCAACAACCGTCAGCGGATCGAGTCTTTCAATGAGTATGTTCTGTTTCCAATGCGAAGAGGCCACCAAGGGCACCGGCTGCACCACGAAGGGCATCTGCGGCAAGACCGAGAGTGTTGCCGTGCTGCACGACCTGCTGGTCTACCTGCTGAAAGGTCTCGCCGTCGTCGCTGAAGAGGCGCAGCGCCGAGGCCAGCCGGATGCGTCGGTCGGCCCCTTCATCTCCCAGGCGTTGTTCGCCACCATCACCAACGCCAACTTCGACGCCGCGCGCTTCGATGCGTTGATCCAAGCCACCATCGCCAAGCGCGATGCGCTCAAGACCGCCATCGGTTTCAGCAGCGATCAGGATGGGGTCAACTGGAAGGGGCCGGTCATCGCCTATGCGGCCAAGGGCGCCGAGGTGGGCGTGCTCTCGCAGCCCAATGACGACCTGCGCTCACTGCGCGAGCTCCTGGTCTATGGCGTCAAAGGCATGGCCGCCTATACCGACCATGCCGCCATCCTCGGTCTGGAGAAGCCCGAGATCTACGCCTTCATGATCAAGGCGCTGGCCGCCACCAATCGCGACCTGAGCATCGACGAGATGATCGCGCTGGTGATGGAATGCGGTGCCGTCGGTGTGACCGCGATGGCCCTGCTCGACGAGGCCAATACCAGCGCCTACGGCAACCCTGAGATTACCCAGGTGAAGCTTGGCGTCGGCACGCGTCCGGGTATCCTGATCTCCGGCCACGACCTCAAGGACCTGCAAAACCTGCTCGAGCAGAGCGTCGACAGCGGCGTCGATATCTACACCCACAGCGAGATGCTCCCGGCCCATGCCTACCCGGCGTTTAAGCAGTATCCGCATTTCGTCGGCAATTATGGCAACGCCTGGTGGCAGCAGGACAAGGAGTTCGCCGCCTTCAATGGCCCGATCCTGATGACCACCAACTGCATCACCCCGGTCAAGACCGCCTATCGCGATCGGATCTACACCACTGGTCTGACTGGCTGGCCGGGCGTCAAGCACATCCCCGATCGGCCTGAGGGTGGCGCCAAGGACTTCTCGGCGATCATCGCGCAGGCCAAGACCTGCGCGCCGCCGACCGAGCTGGAGCAGGGCGAGATCACCACCGGCTTCGCCCACGCCCAGGTTATGGGCTTGGCCGATCAGGTGGTCGATGCGGTCAAGTCTGGCGCCATCAAGCGCTTCGTCGTCATGGGCGGCTGCGACGGTCGCCACAAGGAGCGCAGCTACTACACGGACGTCGCCCAGGCCCTGCCACAGGACGCGGTGATCCTGACCGCTGGCTGCGCCAAGTACCGTTTCAACAAGCTAGATCTCGGCGATATCGGCGGCATACCGCGCCTGCTCGATGCCGGGCAGTGCAACGACTCCTACTCGCTGGCTTATATCGCGCTGAAGCTGAAAGCGGTCTTTGGCCTCGATGACATCAACGAGCTGCCGATCTCCTACGACATCGCCTGGTACGAGCAGAAGGCGATCATCGTGCTACTGGCGCTGCTGCATCTGGGCGTGAAGCACATCCGGCTCGGCCCCACGCTGCCAGCCTTCCTGTCGCCGAACGTGGCCAAGGTGCTGATCGAGACCTTCGACATCAAACCAATCGGCAAGGTGCAGGAGGATGTGACAGCGATGATGGCGGCTGCTTGAAACGATCAGAGCTCTTGGTCGGGCGGGTTGTTGTCTATCGGGATCTGAAGCACCCGCGTCTCCGGCGGCAGGCAGCGATCATCGCTGCAGGCCTGCAGGCGCAGCTCCACTGGCAGCCAGGCGCTGGTTTCGCTGGCCTCTTGAGGCACTGGCCCCGATACCGGGCTTAGTGCTCCTTCGATCTGCGTTTGTCCTTGAAAGACGGCTAGCGGCTCGCGCTGAAAGCCCAGTCGAAGGACCTGTGGCTGCGGATAGTCCAGGTCCTCGATGCGCCATCCCTGAACAGCCTCGGGCAGTTGCAGACGGGTCGCAATCAGCGCCTGCTGCAGCGGCTCATGGGCGTTGATGTGCCAGCCCGGCGCCATGTCGATGGTTAGCCGAAGGCTGGCTGCATCGCCATCGCGCGTTACTTGGCCCTGCAGCCGAACCGCACCGCGGGCGGCATATTGTCTTGGGCCGGTGTCTCCATGGCGCAGCTGATTCAGTCCCACGAACAAAGCGGGTACGGCGCTGGGGCTGCGTTTCACTCGACCTGAGACGGCGCTGAGCAGCTCGCGGGCGCGTTTGCCATAGCTCATATCGTCCGCCGTGCGCTGGTCAAGCGCGGCGAACAGCTGCAGGGCTGCCGATGTGCCGGATGGTATCGGGCCGTCGCTCAGGTCCTTGGGCCGTGCCATGAGCGGGGTCTCCGCGCTCGCCTCGCCCATGAAGAGCCCACCGCCCTCGGGGTCGGAGAAGCGGCTCCACAGCGCGTCGGCCAGCTCGCGGGCTCGGTTCAGCCAGCGCGGATCGGCGCTCGCGTCATAGAGCGCGATCATGCCGCTGCCGAGGAAGGCATAGTCTTCGAGCAGCCCTGGTTGGGTGGCGCGGCCGTCCAGATAGACCCGTTTCAGCTCACCAGGGGCTACGCGCGCCTTGGTCCAGAGCAGATCAGCGGCGCGCTCCGCGGCGGCCAGGTAGCGGGGCTCATCGAGGGCATCGCCGGCGTTGGCCAGCGCTGCGATCATCAGGCCATTCCAGCCGGTCAGGATCTTGTCATCGCGATGCGGATGCGGGCGACGCTCGCGCACCTGATAGAGGGTCTCGTGGATGCGATCCAGACGCCGCTGCAATGGGTCGGGCGAGAGACCTTCGGCGGCGGCGAAGGCGTCGAGGGCAACGGGCACATGCAGGATGTTGCGGCCCTCGAAGTTGCCTGTCTCGGTGACCCCGTAGAAGCGGATGGCCAGCTCGGCATCCTCGGCCGGCAAGGCCGCGCGGATCTGCGCCGGTGTCCAGAGGAAGAAGCGTCCCTCGCCACCGTCACTGTCGGCGTCGGTGGCCGAGTAGAAGCCGCCCTCCGGAGAGGTCAGATCGCGCAGGACGAAGTCCAGCGTGCGACGGGCGACCCGCGCGAGCGCCGGATCAGTGCTGAGGCGCCAGCCGTTCAGATAGACCTGCGCCAACTGCGCCTGGTTGTAGAGCATCTTCTCGAAGTGCGGCACCAGCCAGTCGTTGTCGATGGCGTAGCGATGAAAGCCGCCGCCGACCTGGTCATGGATGCCGCCACGGGCCATGCTGTTCAGGGTCAGGATCACAGCCTCGAGAGCCGCCTCGTCGTCCGCGCGCAGGGCCTGATCGAGCAGCAGCCCGAGCTTTGGCTCTTGCGGGAACTTGGGGGCGAAGCCGAAGCCGCCTTGCAGCTCATCGTGGCGCTCGAGCAGCTCGGTCACGGCCTGCTCGGTGATCGCATCGTCCAGCGCTGCGGCCTGGCCTTGGGTATCGAGCGCTCGGCGCACAGCGCGGGCAACCTGCTCGGCCCGAGCGCGCAGCGCCTC
The DNA here is from genome assembly GCF_054919635.1 of Halochromatium sp. NCBI lineage: Bacteria > Pseudomonadati > Pseudomonadota > Gammaproteobacteria > Chromatiales > Chromatiaceae > Halochromatium > Halochromatium sp. The sequence continues at coordinate 8,022 of NZ_JBUDPI010000075.1, forward strand.
GGGGCGCTCTTGCCAGAGGTCTCGCGCACGCTCGAGCAGCTGGGCGAATGCGTCAGGTGGGAAGTAGGTCCCACCGTCAATGGTCTTGCCATCCGGCGTCAGGATGCTCGACATCGGCCAACCGCCGCGCCCGGCGAGCAGCTCCACCGCGGTCATGTAGGTCTGGTCGACATCCGGATGGACCTCCCGATCGACCTTGATGGCGATGAAGTGCTCGTTGAGGAGCCGAGCGATCTCGAGATCCTCGAAGCTCTCGCGCTCCATCACATGGCACCAGTGACAGGTTGAGTAGCCGATGGACAGAAACACCAGCTTGCCATCGCGGCGCGCCTGCGCGAATGCCTCCGACCCCCAGGGATACCAGTCGACCGGGTTATGCGCATGCTGCAGCAGATAGGGCGAATCCTCTAGGATCAGGCGGTTCGTGAAGCGGGGGCGACCGTCCGGGTGCAGATGCTCGGTACGCGGCTCGTAGTCGGAGCCCTTGGCCGCGAGGGCGGCGTCGAGCCGTTGTTGCAGCTCGAGCGGGTGAGCTAAGGCCACATCGGTGGCGTCGGATGCCTCCGTTGCCTCGGCTGTCCAGGCTGGCGTGCCGGTGGCAAGGAGCCCGAGCGCGAGCAGAGCGAGGGTGGCCCAGCGGCCGAGTTGGATGGTCATGGCGTCATCGGTGCGAGTCGGTCTTGCGGTGATGCATGGATCTCATCGTCGTGGTACAGGACGCAAGAGCCAACGGCAACCGTTGCCTTCGTCATCACGACGATGCAGCGCAGCACGGGCTGTCGCTGTAGTATCTTCTGGAAGTAGGGATTGAACGCCAAGCGATGCGTGCAGCCGCTTTCGCTTAAACCTGCTGCGCTCGCCAACACGCGCCTTGTCATGCCCCTCTAACTCGGCCAAAGGGCACGCGAGATCAGGTATCGCCAACGCGGCTATTACAAGGGATACCAACTTGTTCGTTCTGATCAAACTGGCACAGGCTTAGGACAAAACCCGGTCATGACTTCCCCAGAGACGATACAGATCCCCCGCTACCTCGAGATCTACATCAGGACGATCAATTCGGAGATGGATCGGTTCTGGTCGCGGTTTAACCTGTACGCCGGGATCGAGATCTTGGCGGTTGTCGCACTGATGCTGGCGTTCGACAAGGTTCAGATCCATCCGGATACGGCGCGGGCGGCAAACATGGTCGTGTGCCTTTGGTCGGTCACCGGTAGCCTCTTTATTTGGCAATCAATGGAGATCCAGCGCCGACTGGTCGCGGCCATCGTCGCGGCCGAAGCAAACCTGCCGGACGACGTCTGCCTCTTCCGCGAGGCATTAAGGTCGATCGGTCCATCACACTTCATCATGTTCCGTGCCTGTTTTTCCTTTTCGGTCGTCTGTTCGATCTTCTGGGGGGGAATGATCTTTCTCGGTCCGTACGGTTAGGTTGGAAGAGGATCAGACGCCCGCTCGGCTACCTGCTGTCTGTTTTGCGTTGCGGCTTCGCGTTAAGCCGTTCGGGCGGGCTCTAAACATCCCCGCCAGAGGTGGCGTCAGTCTGGCTTATGGCGACTCAAAGCCAAAACTCCGGATAGCGCCGCCCGCTGGCCAGGTTGTTGACCAGCAGGGCGACCAGCAGCATCAGCAGTGGGCCGAGGGTCGCCGGGACCAAGGCGAAGAGATAGCCCAGCGCATGGACCTGCTCCGAGCCGATCACGGCGATCAAGGCCGTCGCGCCGCCTGGCGGGTGGAGAGTGCGTGTCAGCTGCATGACGGCAATGGCGGTGGAGACCGCTAGCGCCGCTGCGAGCCAAGGCAGCACTGGGCCAAGCAGCAGCCAGGCCGAGACGCCGATCAGCGCCGAGAGCGTGTGCCCGCCAATGAGGTTGCGCGGCTGTGCCAGCGGGCTGCGTGGTGCGCCATAGATCAACACCGCCGAGGCGCCGAACGAGCCGATCAGCAGCAAGCCGTCGGTCTGCGTGAGCCCGAGGGCATCGAGCCAGAACGGGTTGGCCAGCTGGCTCAGCCAGGCCACCAGCGCAATACCAAGGAAGCTGCCAAGCCACGACCAGAGCACCTCGACGTTGCCGACGCGGGGCGGGGCACCGCGCGTTGAGCCACGCATTTTTTTCAGATAGCGGCTGACACCACGTGCCAGCCGCTGCAGGGGCCGAGCTTGGCTCGGCGACCTGTCGGAGGCGGTCGGATGCTGGCTACGAAAGTGTATGAGTGGTGTGCTGGGCGTCATGCCTCGTCCTCGATCTGGCAAGCATGCAGGAAGTCCTTGCGCAGCAGCATCCCGACGAACCGTCCATTGGCGTCTACCACTGGCATGCTGCGGCCCTGATGGCGGCGAAACGCCTGCATCACCTCATGGAAGCCAGCGCACGCATGGACCGTGATCGCTGGCTCGGTCATCACCGCTGCCACGCTACGCTGCCCGCACTGCGCGTCGGGTGCGGACGCCTGCTCGACGGCGTCGAACAGCAGCTCGAGATAGGAGCCGGCGCTGAGACAGCGCAGCAGATTAGTCTCGGTGAGGATGCCGATCACCCGATGGCTGTCGTCGATGACCGGGAGGCTCTTGAGGTTCTGTTGCACCAAGGCGCGCGCAGCCTCTCCCGCCTGCATCATCGGATGCAACGGTTCCACTGCAGAGCGCATCAAGGCGCCGGCGCGCACCTGCTGGAACAGGCGCTCGCTCGCATGGGCCTGCGCCAGGTGATAGATGCGACGGAAATCCTCGGTACTGATGTCCAGATAGCCGGGGATCTGTTGCATCGCATCCAGTACATCCTCATCCGTCAGCTCGAGCTCGGACAGCTCGGGCAACTCGCGCAGCTCAGCTGCAGGGCGCGTTGACGCGAGCCGCTCTGGGGGCAGGATCTGCGGATTGGTTGGCTTCATGGGGCCGCTCAACATCCTGAGTGCCCGGGCCTTGTGCGCGGCAGCCGCGCCTTCATCGTGACCTTGACTGCGATCATCTCTATTCTCCTCTGCCCCCGCTGCCCTGCGCTCGCGGGCTTTGGGGCTGGTCGTTTAAGCGGAGCGGTCGAACCGCCCTCGTCCTCAAACAAGCTAGTCATCCCACTGAGTTCAGACAAACGAAATTTATTTGAACTTCATATCGATTATTCCGATACAAGATCGGTCAGACCAATCTCAGGCTGAGCGGTTGCTGCGCGCCGTCTCTGGGGTTTGTCTAGGATGGCGACTGGTGCGCTAGCGATGCAGATGACTGATGGGCAAGACACTACTGAACAGCCGATGAGGTGAGGCGATGGACATCGACCAGATCAAGACCTTCCTCGCGGTGGCGGCCAGCGGCAGCTTCCTCGAGGCCGCCGCCCAGGTGCATGTCACCCAGTCGACGGTGAGTGCGCGCATCCACAGCCTGGAGCAGCAGTTCGGCACCCGGCTATTTGTGCGCAATCGTGCCGGCGCTAGCCTGACCCATGCCGGCGAGCGCTTCTTGCGCCATGCCAAGACGCTCTTGCTCACCTACGAGCAGGCGCGCCACGAGGTTGGCCTGCCGAGCCGGTTTCGTACCAGCCTGACCCTGGGCGCACGCATCGCGCTCTGGGACAGTCTGCTGCCGCGCTGGATCGGACGCCTGCGCGCCAACCGGCCGGATGTGTCGCTGAATACCGAGATCGGCTTTGAGGAAGACCTGATGCGTCGGGTAATCGCCGGCACCATGGATCTGGCGCTGATGTACAGCCCGCGTCAGGCTGCCGGCATCGAGGTGGAGTACCTCTTCGATGAGACCCTGATCCTGGTCGGCCCCGACCCGGAGCGGCGCCAGCTCGACGACAGCTACGTCTATGTCGACTGGGGGCCGACCTTTTTCGCCCAGCATCGCAAGGTCTACCCGGAGCTGGAGCGCCCGGCGCAGACGGCCAATATCGGCTGGCTCGGGCTGCAACTGATCCTCGCCAACGGCGGCACCTGCTTCGTGCCGGAGCGGGTCGCAGCGTCCTACTTGCAAGGAGGCTGCCTGCAGCGCATCACCGACAGTCCTAGCCTGCGGCTGCCGACCTATGTGGTCTATCCATCGGACGGTGCGTCGGGCGTGCTCGACACCGCGCTCGAGGAGCTGCGCGTACTCATCGCCGCCGAGCAGACTGAGACTGACCCGCTGGTGACCGATCATGAGCCAGCCGAGGTTGCCGACCTCAGCTCAGCGCCCTAACCTCAAGTGAACGCCGCTCGGCATGGCAGCATTCTCAGTGGGTATCCGAGACCAGTTGGGCCTGTGGCTGAGCATGGGTGGCGATGAAGGCGCGCGGGAGATGCCGAATGTCAAACGGCGACGAGCATGACGTTGGCGGCAGACAGGGGTCAGAGGCAGTTGAAGGGCTCTGGCCCTCGGCCGACTATCAGCAACAGGTTGAGCGTCTGCGCGCGGCCGTCGGCGAGATGATCTACGTCGTTGAGCTGCGCGAGACCGAGGTCCAGCTCGCCGTGCATCTCAGCGATCATGCCTATCAGCTGCTTGGCGTGATCGACTTCCCGCGTCCGGACCCGGAGCGCGGGCTAGCGCCGCATCTGATCCTGCTCGACGATGGCCGTGGCCTGAACCTTGGGCGTATCGCGCGCATCAGTTACCAGCCATTCCAGCCAGCCGCCGAGGAGGTGCTCTATCTGGATACTGAGGCCGATCAGACACTGCTGTTCGCCGATCGGCGGCTGTCACAACGCTTCATCTCCGAGCGCACGCAGGCAGTGCTCGGCCAAATGCTCGGGCGCTCGTCGATGCCATCGCCAGCTAAGCTCGAGCAGGCGGTATCGGTTGAGGCGGCAGCTGTCGGGGCGGCTGGCGCAGGAGACGGTGAAGCGCCCAAAGGGGCCAACAAAGGTGATTCCAGCGGTGAAGAGGGCTGCTGATCGAGGCCGGTGAACCTACGAGCGAAGGAGATGCCGATCAAGAAGGCGCCTGCCGCATGGACTGAA
>NZ_JBUDPI010000076.1:0-12815 GCF_054919635.1 Halochromatium sp.
GTGGTGGAATTGGTAGACACGCTGTCTTGAGGGGGCAGTGGCGCAAGCCGTGCCGGTTCGAGTCCGGCCGTCGGCACCAATAACGAAAGAAAGGCGGTACCTGGCAGCAGGACCGCCTTTTTATTTGCCTGTAAGACCCCTAAGTAATTGAATCCTATTAGATTGCGTTGCTTTGAGAGGTTGACAGCTTGGGGTGCCTGAACTAGCATACAGCGGGTTTTCGTCGCGTAAAACGACCAAGTTTTTGGAGTCGCCGCCGGATGCTAGAAGACTATCTTCATATCTTGATCTTCCTGGTTGTCGCGATTCTCATCGGCTTTGCGCCTCGGGTACTCGGGATGATCCTCGGACCTCGCCGCCCCGACCCGGAGAAAGACGCCCCTTACGAATGTGGTTTCGAGGCCTTCGAGAGCGCGCGGATGAAGTTCGACGTGCGCTACTACCTGGTCGCAATCCTCTTCATCCTGTTCGATCTCGAGATTGCCTTCCTGTTTCCTTGGGCGGTCGTGCTCGAGGAGCTTGGAACAGCAGGACTACTCGCCATGTCAGTGTTCTTAGCTGTGCTCGTCGTCGGCTTCATCTACGAGTGGCGCAAAGGCGCGCTCGACTGGGAATGACCGATGATCGCATGCATGCTATCGCAACACTGGAATCGCTGAGTTAGGGGGCTTCCATGGGTATCGAAGGTATTCTCGAAGAAGGCGTGGTCACCACCACTGCCGACAAGCTCATCAACTGGGCACGTACCGGCTCGCTCTGGCCCATGACCTTTGGGCTGGCCTGCTGCGCGGTCGAGATGATGCACGCTGGTGCGGCCCGCTATGACCTGGATCGCTTTGGCATCATCTTTCGGCCCAGTCCGCGCCAGTCCGACGTGATGATCGTCGCCGGCACGCTGGTGAATAAGATGGCGCCCGCCTTGCGCAAGGTCTATGACCAGATGGCCGAGCCGCGCTGGGTGATCTCGATGGGGTCCTGCGCCAACGGGGGTGGTTACTACCACTACTCCTATTCCGTGGTGCGCGGCTGTGATCGGATCGTGCCGGTCGATGTCTATGTGCCCGGCTGTCCGCCAACCGCTGAGGCATTGCTTTACGGCATCCTTCAGCTACAAAACAAGATCCGGCGCACCAACACCATTGCGCGCTGACCCTTAACGTTCGGCGTAGTCTATCCAGCGAACCTATGTCTGATCCGACCATCACCACCGGCGACTCCCGGCTTGACATGCTCGCAACCCGCTTGAGCGAAGGCTTTGCTGACGCGGGTGCTGAGCTGAGTGCAGATCGCGGTGAGCTGACGTTGAAGCTGCCGCCGACGGCGCTGCTTGAGGTCTGCACGCGGTTGCGAGACGACAAGGACCTCAGCTTTGAGCAGCTGATCGACCTCTGTGGGGTGGATTACGCGGCCTACGGCCGTTCGGAATGGGCGACCACCGAGCCGTCGCAGTTCGGCTTCGGCCGCGGCGTCGACCGCGACCTCGAGCTCGAGACCGATGACCCAGAGCGCTTCGCCGTCGTCTACCATCTGCTCTCGCTCGCGCACAACTGGCGCCTGCGTCTGGTGGTGCGTGCCGGCGGCGCCCAGCCGATGGTGCCCTCGGTGGTCTCGATCTGGTCCGCGGCCGACTGGTTCGAGCGCGAGGCCTTCGATCTGTTCGGCATCCTCTTCGATGGCCACCCAGACCTGCGCCGCATCCTCACCGACTACGGCTTCGTCGGCCATCCTTTCCGCAAGGACTTCCCGCTCAGCGGCCATGTCGCGATGCGCTACGATCCCGAACAAGCCCGCGTGGTCTACGAGCCGGTCGAGATCGAGCCGCGGGTGCTGGTGCCCAAGGTCATCCGCGACGACAGCCGCTACCTCGGTGACGAGCATCCGGCCGTGACCGGTGCCAAGGACGCAGCCAATGCCTGAGATTCGCAACTACACGCTGAACTTCGGTCCGCAGCATCCTGCCGCGCACGGGGTATTGCGCCTGGTGCTGGAGATGGACGGCGAGGTCATCGATCGCGCCGATCCGCATATCGGTCTGCTGCATCGCGCGACCGAAAAGCTCGCCGAGTCGAAGCCCTACAATCAGTCGATCGGCTACATGGATCGGCTCGACTACGTCTCGATGATGTGCAACGAGCACGGCTATGTCCGCGCCATCGAGAAGCTGCTCGGGGTCGAGGCGCCGATTCGCGCGCAATATATCCGCACCCTGTTCGACGAGCTCACGCGTATCCTCAATCACCTGATGTGGCTCGGCGCGCATGCGCTCGACGTCGGAGCGATGAGCGTCTTCCTCTATTGCTTCCGCGAGCGCGAGGACCTGATGGACTGCTACGAGGCGGTCTCGGGTGCACGCCTGCACGCGACCTACTATCGCCCCGGCGGTGTCTATCGCGATCTGCCCGAGCAGATGCCGCGCTTCGCCGAGGAAGGCTCCAAGTGGCACGGCAAGGGCACCATGCGCAGGCTCAACAAGCCGCGGAGTGGCTCGCTGCTCGATTTCATCGAGGACTTCAGCGAGCGCTTCCCAAAGCTGGTCGACGAGTACGAGACCCTACTCACCGATAACCGCATCTGGAAGCAGCGCACCGTCGGCATCGGCGTGGTCGACGCCGATCGGGCCAAGAATCTCGGCTTCACCGGCCCGATGCTGCGCGGCTCCGGAATCGCGTGGGACCTGCGCAAGATGCAGCCCTACGCGGCCTACGACCAGGTCGACTTCGATATCCCGGTCGGCCAGAACGGCGACTGTTACGACCGCTACCTGGTGCGCATCGAGGAGATGCGCCAGTCCAATCGCATCATCAAGCAATGCATCGATTGGCTGCGCGTGAATCCGGGTCCGGTGATGGTCGACGATCACAAGGTGGTGCCGCCGACCAGGATCGGCATGAAGGACGACATGGAGGCGCTGATCCACCACTTTAAGCTCTTCACCGAGGGCTATTGCCCGCCGCCCGGCGAGGTCTATGCCGCAGTGGAAGCGCCCAAGGGCGAGTTCGGCTGCTACATCGTCTCCGATGGCGCCAACAAGCCGTATCGGTTGAAGGTCAGGGCGCCCGGCTTCCCGCACCTCGCCGCGATGAATGAGATGGCCAAGGGGCACATGCTGGCTGACGTGGTGGCGATCATCGGCACCATGGATATCGTGTTTGGGGAGATCGACCGCTGATGAGTTTTCGCAATACACCGCTCGCGGTCATACATGATGCCGACAAGGAGACGCTGCTCACAGCGGAGCTGCGTGCCGAGATCGACAAGCACGTCGCCAAGTATCCGCCCGAGTGGAAACAGTCGGCGGTGATGCCGGCGCTGACCCTGGTGCAGGACCACAACGGCGGCTGGCTCACCACCGAGCTGATGGATCAGGTGGCCGCCTATCTCGACATGCCGGAGACCGCGGTCTATGAGGTCGCGACCTTCTATGCGATGTATGACCTGGAGCCGGTCGGCCGGCACAAGATCTGCGTCTGTAACAGCGTCTCCTGCATGCTCGGTGGTGCCGAGGAGCTGATGCACCACATCGAAAAGAAGTACAACGTAGCGCCGGGCGGCACCACAGCCGATGGCAAGCTCACGTTCAAGGAGTTCGAATGCCTCGGTGCCTGCCGGCACGCGCCCGCGGTGATGGTCGATAAGGCCTACCACGAGTGCGTGACGCCGGAGGCCATCGACAAGATCATCGACGACCTCGACTGAGCGCGCGCGACCTATGGCTGAGAACCAGAATACCGTTTGCTTTCGCACCATGCACCTCGATCCCCAGGTGCGACATACCCTTGACAGCTATCGCAGCGTCGGCGGCTATGTGCAATGGGAGCGCATCCTGCGCGAGAAGCCCTCGCCCGAGTCGCTGATCGAAGAGATCAAGCTCTCGGCCCTGCGCGGACGCGGTGGCGCCGGCTTCCCGACGGGGCTCAAGTGGAGCTTCATGCCGCGCAACAAGCCGGGCCAGAAGTACATCGTCTGCAACTCGGACGAGGGCGAGCCCGGCACCTGCAAGGACCGCGACATCATGCGCTACAACCCCCATCAGCTGATCGAGGGGATGGCGATCGCCGGCTACTGCATCGGTGCGACCGTCGGCTACAACTACATTCGTGGTGAGTTCTACGAGCCGACCGCCCGCTTCGACGGCGCGTTGGAGGAGGCCTACGCAGCAGGGCTGCTGGGCAAGGACCTGTTCGGCTCCGGGATCGATTTCGATCTCTATACGCATTTGGGCGCTGGCGCCTACATCTGCGGTGAAGAGACGGCGCTGCTCGAATCGCTCGAGGGCAAGAAGGGCCAGCCTCGCTTCAAGCCGCCGTTCCCGGCCCAGGCCGGCCTCTACGGCAAGCCGACCACGATCAACAACACCGAATCCCTGGCCTCGGTGCCGGTGATCCTGGAGAAGGGCGGCAAGTGGTTCCTCGAGCAGGGGCGGCCGAACAACGGTGGGCCCAAGCTGTTCTCGGTCACCGGCCATGTTGAGCGTCCGGACAACTTTGAGATCCCGCTCGGCACAGCCTTCCGCGACCTACTCGAGATGGCTGGCGGGGTCAGCGGCGGCCGCGCGCTGAAGGCGGTGATCCCAGGCGGATCATCGGTGCCTGTGGTCCCTGGCGATGTGATGATGCGCACCGACATGGACTACGACTCCATCGCCAAGGCTGGGTCCATGCTCGGCTCCGGGGCGGTGATCATCATTGCCGAAGGGACCTGCATGGTGAGGGTGCTGGCGAACCTCTCGCATTTCTACGCCCATGAGTCATGCGGTCAATGCACGCCCTGTCGCGAAGGGACCGGCTGGCTAGCCCGAGTGCTCGATCGGATGCTCGCGGGCAATGGCCGACCGCAGGATCTGGATCTGCTCGACAACGTCGCCGGTCGCATCGGGGGGCGCACCATCTGTGCGTTGGGTGATGCGGCGGCCATGCCGGTGCAGAGCTTCTTGAAGCACTATCGATCCGAGTTCGAGTTCCTGGTCGAGCACGGACGTCCCTTGGTCGAGGCCAAGGCAGCCTGAGCGGTGCACCGATGCGCGCCGATCCTTGCTTCATCCTCATGACGCTGCGACGCAACGACAGCAGGTAGATCTACAGCGATGTCGGACGACAAGATTACCCTTGAGATCGACGGCCGCGTCTGCTCGGCGATGCCCGGAGAGATGATCATCGCGGTGGCCGATCGCGAGGGTATTCCCATCCCCCGCTTCTGTTATCACGAGAAGCTCTCGATCGCCGCCAATTGCCGCATGTGCCTGGTCGAGGCGGAGCAGGGCGGGCGGCCGTTCCCGAAACCGATCCCGGCCTGTGCGACGCCGGTTGGCGATGGCATGAAGGTGCTGACGCGCTCAAAGAAGGCGCTCGACGCCCAGCGCGGCACCATGGAGTTCCTGCTCATCAACCACCCGCTGGATTGCCCGATCTGCGATCAGGGTGGCGAGTGCGAGCTGCAAGATGTCTCGATGGGCTACGGTGAGGACGTCTCACGTTTCAGCGAGCGCAAGCGCGTCGTCAAGGACGAGAACCTCGGTCCGCTGATCGCGACCGAGATGACGCGCTGTATCCATTGCACCCGCTGCGTGCGCTTCGGCGCCGAGGTCGCTGGGCTGCGCGAGCTGGGCGCGACCGGTCGCGGCGAGGACATGCGCATTGGCACCTTCGTCGAGCATACCGTCTCGCATGAGCTCTCGGGCAACATCATCGACCTCTGTCCGGTCGGCGCCTTGACCTCGAAGCCCTATCGTTTCACCGCCCGGGCCTGGGAGCTCACCTCCGATGAGGGCATTGCTCCACACGATGGCGTCGGCTCCAACCTCCATTTGCACATCCGTGATGGCAAGGTCATGCGGGTACATCCGCGTGACAATGAGGCGGTCAACGAATGCTGGATCTCAGATCGCGACCGCTTCAGCTATGAAGGCTTAAACAGTCCCGAGCGCTTGACCGAGCCGATGCTCAAGCGTGATGGCGCATGGCAGCCGGTCGACTGGCAGGAAGCGCTGCATGCGACGGTCGATCTCCTCAGAGCACCAGGTCCGGATCAGCTCGGCTGCCTGGTCTCGCCAACGGCGACCCTCGAAGAGCAGTTTCTGCTGCAGCGGTTGGTCCGGGCGCTCGGGAGCGACCATATCGATACCCGGCTGCGACAGCTGGACTTCAGTGCCTCCGCTGCCGATCCGCGCCTGCCTTGGCTCGGTGTGCCGATCGCTGAGCTCGAGCAACAGCAGGCGGTCCTGCTGATCGGCAGCGACATTCGGCAAGAGCAGCCGCTGCTCGCCCATCGCCTGCGCAAGGCCGCCTTGTCTGGATCGACGATTGCGCTGCTGAACCCCTATGAAGTCGATCTCAATCACGCCAGCATCCAGCTCGCACCCTCACCAGCGGTCCCGGGCAGCGATCTGCGCGCGCTCCTGCGCTTGCTAGGCAAGCCCGTTGATGGCCCGACCGCCGAGCCCAATGACCGGCATCGACGCATCGCTGATGCGCTGCGGCGTGCCGGCGAGACCGGAACTGGGTTGGTGTTGCTGGGTGCGCTGGCCGAGTCCGCGCCGGCCTATGGCCTGGTGCGTGCGCTCGCCGCTGAGGTTGCCGCGGCCGCCGGATGTCGGCTTGGATTCTTGGCGCCCGCTGCCAACAGCGTTGGCGGCTGGTGTGCCGGCGCGCTGCCGCATCGGCGTGCTGGTGGGACTGCGCCGGCGCGCCCAGGATTGGATGCCTTGGCGATGCTTGCCGATCCGCGCCAGGGCTACCTGTTGTGGGGGCTGGACCCGGACCGAGACCTGGCTGATCCGACCCTGGCGATGTCCGCGCTTCGCGCCGCGAAGCAGGTCGTTGCCTGTACCGCCTTCAAGAATCCTGTGCTCGAGGCGGTCGCCGATGTACTCTTGCCGATCTCGGCCTTTGCCGAGACCGCCGGCACCTTCGTCAACGCGGGGGGTCGCTGGCAGCGGTTCCAAGGGGCGGTTCCTCCGCCTGGTGATGCGCGACCGGGCTGGAAGGTGATGCGTGTGCTTGGCACCATGATGGAGCTGCCCGGCTTTGCCCAGAACAGCGCGCGCGAGGTTCACGACGAGCTCGCGAGTGAATGCCGCGACCTGACACCGGACAACCAACTTCAAGGGCCAGTGCCCGCACCCGTCTCGGCGTCGGGATCGCCGGAGTCAGGAGCGCTGTTCCGCGTTGGCAATGTTCCGATCTATGCGACCGATCCGCTGACTCGGCGCGCTCCCGCCTTGCAGCGGACCCCGCTCGCCGAGCCGCTCGCCCTGTCGCTGCATCCGGACGATGCGGCCTCGTTGGGGCTTAGCGATGGTGCGATCGCGCGGGTCGGGCAGGTTGCGACCAACGGCGAGCGCGTCGACCTCGATATACCAGTCGTGATCGACGACCGGATCGCGGTTGGCTGTGCTCGCATCCCGGCAGGGGTTGAGGGCAGTGGTGAGCTGGGGCCAATCATGGGTCCGGTGCAAATCAGCAAGGCGAGCGATTAGGAGCACGCAGATGATGGATTTGTGGCAGTGGCTGCCGCTTCCCCTCCAGAGCCTGATCGCGATCCTGGCGATCGTCATGCCGTTGCTTGCCGTTGTGGCGTGGTACACCTATGCAGAGCGCAAGGTGATCGGCTACATCCAGGTTCGCATCGGTCCGAACCGTGTCGGTTGGCGTGGCCTGCTGCAGCCGATCGCCGATGCGCTGAAGCTGATGGTCAAGGAGATCATCGTCCCGACCAAGGCCAACAAGGGGCTGTTTCTGTTCGCGCCGCTGATCTCGATCGTCCCGGCGCTTGCGGCCTGGGCCGTGGTGCCATTCGACGCCGGCTTGGTGCTTGCCGATATCAACGCCGGCCTGCTCTATGTGCTCGCGCTGACCTCGCTCGGTGTCTATGGTGTGATCATCGCCGGTTGGGCCTCGAACTCAAAATACGCGCTGCTCGGTGCGATGCGCGCGGCGGCGCAGATCGTCGCCTACGAGATCGCGATGGGGTTCGCGCTGGTCGGCGTGCTGGTGGCCGCCGGTAGCCTGAACCTGAGCGCCATCGTCGAGGCGCAGTCCGGCAGCCTGCTGACCTGGTTCTGGCTGCCGCTGCTGCCCTTGTTCGGTGTCTACTTCATCTCCGGTGTTGCCGAGACCAACCGCGCGCCCTTTGATGTCGCCGAGGGCGAGTCCGAGATCGTCGCCGGTTTTCACGTCGAGTATTCCGGCATGGCGTTCGCGATCTTCTTCCTCGCCGAATACGCCAACATGGTGTTGATCGCCATGCTCGCGACGCTGCTGTTCTTCGGCGGCTGGCTCTCGCCATTTCAGGGGATTCCGGTGCTCGATGAGGCCACGGCCTGGGTGCCAGGGATGATCTGGATCTTGCTCAAGACCTTCTTCTTCATGTTCGTCTTCCTCTGGCTGCGCGCGACCTTTCCGCGCTATCGCTATGACCAGATCATGCGTCTGGGCTGGAAGGTGTTCATTCCGATCACAATCGTCTGGATTCTCGTCGTCGCCATTGCAGTGCTTGCCCAGCTGCCACCTTGGTGGTCTGCGGCTTCCGTCTAGGGCGGACCCGGCAAGCCATCAGTGGCCATCAGTGAACCAGCCGATACCCGATAGAGTGAACCATGCTTCAAGCCGCTCGCACCTATCTCAGTAGCCTCTTGCTCGTCGAGTTGTTCCGCGGAATGAGCTTGACCGGCACCTATCTGTTCAAGCGTAAATTCACCGTCCAGTATCCGGAGGAAAAGGCGCCGGTCTCGCCGCGCTTTCGCGGGCTGCATGCGCTGCGCCGCTATCCGAACGGCGAAGAGCGTTGCATAGCCTGCAAGCTGTGCGAAGCCACCTGCCCTGCGCTCGCCATTACCATCGAGGCCGAGCCGCGCGCGGACGGATCGCGACGCACAACGCGCTACGATATCGACCTGTTCAAGTGTATCTACTGCGGATTCTGTGAAGAATCCTGTCCGGTCGACTCGATCGTCGAGACCGATATCTACGAGTATCACTTCGAGAATCGCGGCGAGAACATCATGACCAAGGATAAACTGCTCGCGATTGGTGATAAGTACGAGACCCGGATCGCGGCGGCGCGAAGCGCCGATGCCCCTTATCGTTGAGGGCTGCGGCTGATGAGCCCGAGCCCCGAATCCTGACGGGTTCTCGGACGGATGATCGAGCTGATGAGCGACTAACCCGGCCGTGGGCCTCGAGACGATTGGCGAAATTGCATCATTAACAACGAGAGCGACGTGAGGGATTGACCCTAGGGTCTGAGAGCGTTCGGTGCTCAGATCGTCGCCTGTCGACTGTCAACGACTGTCTGTACACTTGAGCGCTGCTCTGGTGTGCAGACAAGCCAGCTGGAAATCCCATGGGCTTCGAAAAATTCCTCTTCTATGTGTTCGCGGCCATAACCGTATTCGCTGCAGGGATGGTGGTCACGCGCCGCAATCCCGTGCACGCCGTGCTGTTTTTGGTGCTTGCCTTCGTTGCCAGTGCTGTGCTCTGGCTGCTGCTCGAGGCCGAGTTCCTCGGCATCGTGCTCGTGCTGGTCTACGTCGGTGCGGTGATGGTGCTGTTCCTGTTCGTGGTGATGATGTTGGATATCGACATCGCCTCGCTGCGCGGACAGTTCATCCGCTATCTCCCGGTAGGTCTGCTGATCGCCGCAGTGATGGTGCTGAATCTCTTCCTGGTGCTCGGACCGTCCAACTTCGGGCTTGACCTATTCGCGAAGCCCCCAGGGCAACCGGCCGATTACAGCAACACGGCCGAGCTCGGCCTCGATCTGTACACCACCTATCTCTATCCGTTCGAGATCGCTGCGGTGATCCTGCTGGTGGCGATCGTCGCTGCCATTCGCCTGACACTGCGTCGGCGTCCCGAGACCAAGTATCAGGATGCGTCGAAGCAGGTCCGCGTCAAGAAAGGCCCCGATCGCATTCGTCTGGTGTCGATGCCGGCCGCACCCCGACCTGGGCAGGGCGGTACTGCACCCGTGCTGAAGGAGGAGTCCGAATGATTGCCCTCTCAGACTATCTGCTGCTTGGCGCCCTGCTGTTCTCGATCTCGGTCGCCGGGGTCTTCCTGAACCGCAAGAACGTGCTCATCCTGCTGATGTGTATCGAGCTGATGCTGCTCTCGGTGAACATGAACTTCGTCGCCTTCTCGCATTTTCTCGGTGATCTGAGCGGTCAGATCTTTGTCTTCTTCATCCTGACGGTTGCGGCCGCCGAGGCGGCGATTGGGCTTGCCATCCTGGTGGTCCTGTTCCGCAACCGCGGCACCATTAACGTCGACGATCTGGACATGCTCAAAGGCTGAGCCCACCGGACACCGCGCGGAGATTACTGAATGGAGACCGTCTATCTGACCATCGTGCTGGCGCCATTGTTTGGCGCGATCATCGCCGGCTTCTTCGGCGGTAAGATCGGCCGAGCAGGTGCTCACTCGGTCGCGATCGCTGGCGTCGGCCTCTCGACACTGCTGTCACTCTGGGTGCTCTATCGGTTCATCTGGATGGACGAGCCGGCCTTCAATGGCGCCGTCTACACCTGGATGGTCGCCGATGGCATTCGCTTCGAGATCGGTTTCCTGGTCGATCGGCTCACCGCGCTGATGATGGCCGTGGTGACCTTCGTCTCCTTGATGGTGCATATCTACACTATCGGTTACATGGCCGATGACGCCCATAACTGGCCTGACAATTCGTTGGCAGGCAAGAACAGCTATCAGCGCTTTTTCAGCTATATCTCGCTGTTCACCTTCTCGATGCTGATGTTGGTAATGGCCAACAACTTCATGCAGCTCTTCTTCGGCTGGGAGGCCGTGGGGCTGGTGTCCTACCTGCTGATCGGCTTCTATACGGTGCGTGAGTCGGCGATCTCAGCCAACCTGAAGGCATTCTTGGTCAACCGCGTCGGTGACTTCGGTTTCATCCTCGGCATCGCTGCGGTGGTGATGTACTTCAACTCGCTCGATTATGCCGAGGTCTTTGCACAGGCGCCCGCGCATGCCGAGACCCAGGTTGCCGTCTTCGGCGGCGTCTCGCTGATGACCTTGATCTGCATCCTGCTGTTCATCGGCGCTATGGGTAAGTCGGCGCAGATGCCGCTGCATGTCTGGCTACCGGACTCGATGGAAGGCCCGACGCCGATCTCGGCGTTGATCCATGCCGCCACCATGGTGACGGCTGGCGTCTTCATGGTCACCCGGATGTCGCCGCTGTTTGAGCTCTCCACTACGGCGCTGTCATTCGTGCTCGTGATCGGCGCCCTGACGGCCTTCTTCATGGGCTTGGTCGGCTTGGTGCAGAACGACATCAAGCGCGTGATCGCCTACTCGACGCTGTCGCAGCTCGGCTACATGATCGCCGCCCTGGGGGCCTCGGCCTATGCGGCTGGTATCTTCCACCTGATGACCCACGCCTTCTTCAAGGCGCTGCTCTTCCTCGCCGCTGGCTCAGTGATCATCGCCATGCATCACGACCAGGACATCCGTAACATGGGCGGCCTGCGCAGCTGGATGCCCATCACCTGGATCACGGCGCTCGTCGGGTCGCTGGCGCTGATCGCCTTCCCCGGCTTCTCTGGCTTCTTCTCGAAGGACGCGATCATTGAGGCAGTGGGTCATTCCCACATCGGCGGTGCCGGTCTGGCGCATCTTCTCCTGACCCTGGGTGCCTTTGTCACCGCGCTCTATTCCTTCAGGCTCTACTTCTTGGTCTTCCACGGGAAGCCGCGGATGGACGCGCACACCCGCTCGCATCTGCACGAGACGCCATGGGTGGTCACCGGTCCTTTGATCGCCTTGGCGATTCCGTCCTTGTTCATCGGCTGGTACACGATCGAGCCGCTGTTGGTCGAGGACTGGCTCGGCGAGGCGATCACCGTCCTGCATGAGCACGATACCTTGCATCATCTGGCTGAGCACTGGCACGGACAGCGAGAGTTCATCCGTCACGGCATGCAGACTGCACCCTTCTGGCTGTCGATGGCGGGGCTCCTGCTGGCCGGCTATCTCTGGTGGTATCTGCAGCAGCGCAATCCCGGTATCGATGCGGACCTGCAGAAGCGGGGCGGCTGGATGACCCGCCTCCTCGAAGACAAGTACGGCTTTGACGACTTCAACCAGCGGGTCTTTGCCGGCGGCGGCCGACGCCTTGGCCGCTTTCTCTGGAGCACGAGCGATCAACGTCTCATCGATGGCGCCGTGGTCAATGGGTCCGCCAAGGCTGTTGGCTGGCTTGCCGCTCGGGTCCGCTACCTGCAGAGCGGTCTGCTGTACCACTATGCCTTTGCGATGATCCTCGGGCTGGTGGTCCTGTTGACCCTGTTCGTGACCTTCTAAGACTCGGGAGAGGCAGCTGATGTTATTGGAATTCCCCTGGCTCTCGCTGGTGATCTGGCTGCCGATCGTTGGCGGCATCGCGGTCATTGCAAGTGGTGAGCAGAACGCGGAGCTGACCAAGCGCATCGCGCTGGCGTTCGCGCTCTTGACCTTCCTGGTGAGTCTGCCGCTGTGGCTGGGCTTCGACGCCTCGACCGCGGCGATGCAGTTCGTCGAGCGCTCGCCTTGGCTGCCCGCGCTGGGTGTCGATTATTACCTCGGTATCGACGGCATCTCGATGCCATTGATCCTGCTGACGACCTTCGTCAGCATCTTCGTGATTATCGCCGGCTGGGACGTCATCAGCTACAAACCGTCGCAGTATATGGCCGCCTTCCTGATCATGGAGGGGATCATGGTCGGGGTCTTCTCGGCGCTCGATGCGATCCTGTTCTACTTCTTCTGGGAGGCGATGCTGATCCCGATGTTCATCATCATCGGGGTCTGGGGCGGGCCGAA
>NZ_JBUDPI010000077.1:0-12654 GCF_054919635.1 Halochromatium sp.
GGCCCATCGCCTTCGAGGATCGGCACGCCGAAGCGCTGCTCGAACTGCTCCATCAGGGATTGCGGCATCGCCGCACCGCCAGAGATGCAAAGCCGCACACTGGCCCAAGCCGCAACCTGGTCATCGGGCAGACGCAGCAAGAGCCCATAGAGGCTCGGCACACCCAAGAAGATCGTCGCCCGGTACCCAGCAATCCCTTGGACAATCAGCTGTGGATCAAAACGCGCGATCGGAATCATCGCCGCGCCGCTGAGCAAAGGGGTCAGGACACCAACGGTCGCGGCAAACGCATGAAACATCGGCAAGACGACGAGCAAGCGATCGCGCTCCGGCTCCAAGGCCAGGACCTCAGCCACGGCCGATGCATTGGCAGCCAGATTGCCATGCGTGAGCACGGCCCCCTTGGGACGACCGGTGGTCCCCGATGTGTAGAGGATGACCGCATCATCCGATGCCGAGCGCTCGACCTCAGGCGCTGAGGCGGGCACCCCGATCATCGACTCCATCGCGGATGCGCTCAGGCCCAGATCGCCGCCGATGCCAATCCGAAGCCTCACCGCAGGCGCCTGCGACAGCGCCGCTCGGGCCGTGTCGGCCATCGCCGAATGCGCGATCAACGCCTCGCAGCCGCAGTCTTGGAGCTGGAAGGCAACCGCTGCGGGATTCAACAAGAGGTTGATCGGAACAACGACCGCGCCTGCTTTGAGCACCCCGAGATAGGCAACGACAAACTCGGCACTGTTCGGACAGAGCAGCGCAACCCGCTGCCCCGGCGCGAGTCCATCTGCGATGAGGCCAGCGGCAAACGCATCCGACGCCTGATCCAAACGCCGATAGCTCCAGACGGGCTCGGCGAGCACAGCCGGAGACTCGGGCCAGCGCGCAGCGGCTTGCCGAAATAAGGTCGAGAGACTGTCGCTCATAGGTGCAATTTATTGCTCCGGCTCCGATCTCGGGCTTCGATCTCCGGCTCCGATATGGCCCGGCAATCGCCTCAGATCACCTTCGAGAAGCCACCCTGCCCTTGCTTGGCCTCCATGTAGGCATCGAAGGCCATGCAGATGTTGCGGATCAGCATCCGGCCCTTGGGGTGCACACGGATACCGCTGCTGTCGATCTCGAGCAGGCCATCGGCCTGCATGCCCTCGAGCTTGGCCAGATCGCGGCCGAAATAGTTCTGGAAGTTGAGGTCCCAGGCGCGCTCGATCTCGCCGAAATCCAGCTTGAAGTGACAGATCAGACGCGTAATCACATCGCGGCGGATCTCGTCGTCGCGGTTCAGCTCGATCCCGCGGAACACCGGCAGCCGGCCGGCGTCGATATCCGCATAATACTCGTCGAGCTCGCGCCGATTCTGGCCATAGGTCGCACCGACCTTGCCGATCGAGGTCACACCGATGCCGATCAGGTCGCAATCGGCATGGGTCGAATAGCCTTGGAAGTTGCGGTAGAGGGTGCCATTGCGCTGCGCCAGCGCCAGCTCGTCATCGGGACGGGCAAAGTGGTCCATGCCGATATAGAGCCAGCCGGCCTCTGAGAGACGCTCGGTAGTGGCCTGGAGGATCTCGAGCTTAACCTGCGGCGGTGGCAGCTGATCTTCGTCGATCCGGCGTTGCGGCATGAAGCGCCGCGGCAGGTGCGCGTAGTTGAACACCGACAACCGCTCCGGGCCGACCGCGATGATCTTGTCGAGCGTGTCCATGAAGCTCTCAGCGGTCTGATGTGGCAGTCCATAGATCAGATCGATGCTGATCGAGCGGAAGCCCTCGCGGCGGGCCGCCTCGAGCACGGCGAAGGTCTCGTCCTCGGTCTGCACCCGGTTGACCGCCTTCTGCACGCGCGGATCGAAGTCCTGGACGCCAAGGCTCATCCGGTTGAAGCCGATCTCGCGCAGAAGCGCGATGGTATCGCCCTTGGCCTCGCGTGGATCGATCTCGATCGAGTACTCCCCGACCTCATCATCGGCCAGCTTGAAGTGCTTGCGCGTCTCGGCCATCAGCTCGCGCATCTGCTCAGCGCTCATGAAGGTCGGCGTGCCGCCGCCCCAGTGCAATTGCTCGACCAGGCGGTCGTCGTCGAACAGCGCCGATTGCATCTCGAGCTCTTTGTAGACGCGATGCAGATAGGGCTGCACCAGACTGCGGTCCTTGGTCGCGACCTTGTTGCAGGCGCAGTAGAAGCAGACCGTGTCGCAGAATGGGATATGGAAATAGAGCGAGAGCGGTCGACCGCTCGCATTGGTCTCACGACAGACCTGCTGATAGCGGGTCTCATCGAAGGCCGGATCGAACTCGACCGCCGTTGGATAGGAGGTATAGCGCGGGCCGCTCTGGTCGTAGCGCTGAATCAGCTCGAGGTCGAACACCGTCCGTTGATCGGCCGCCCCCTCGCTGGCGAGGGAGCGCCCCGCGCCTGCTGGGTGTCCGCTCGCTTGCCCATCGAACCCTTCCTGATGACGACTCCCCTGAGCAGAGGGATCTTGAGTCTTGGTGGTATCGGTCTTTTCAAGCATCGTTCTTCTACCTCAAGGCGCGGTCGTCGGGCCTCGTTGCGTTGTCTGATTCAGGATCTGATCTCAAGCCAAAGGGCGGCTCCGAATCCGGCGGATCATGGAGCAAGGACAGCCTCTAACACCGAGCCGCTGGTGAGCAGGCACCGCGGCCGAGACATCGGATGGCCGATAGCCAAGACGCTAGCGTCGGCATCTAGGCGTCTCCGACCGCCTTTGCGAACGCTGCATGTGCCTCGACCAGCTCCGGGCGGCGCATCAGAAACACGCCTTCGCCGCCGCGCTCGAACTCGAGCCAAGTCAGATGCAGCTCCGGGAAACGATCCTGCAATGTTTCCGCGGCACTGCCAACCTCAACGATCAAGAGACCATCATCGGCCAGGAAGTCTGGCGCATCGCGTAGGATACGCAAGACCAGATCGAGTCCGGACTCTCCGGCCGCAAATGCAAGCTGCGGCTCGTGGCGATACTCGGCGGGCAGCGATTCCAGCTCCGCCGCAGCGACATAGGGTGGATTCGAGACGATGATGTCGTAGACCGCCTCATCATCGATCGCGGCAAACAGATCGGACTCGATGATCCGGACCCGATCCTCGAGGCCATGCAGCGCGCGATTGCGCATCGCGATGCGCAGCGCAGCCGGTGAGATATCGGCCAGATCGACATCGGCGTCGGGTAGATGCATGGCCGCGGCAATCCCGATGCAGCCACTGCCAGTGCAGAGATCCAGTATCCGCCCCACCTCAGCGGGCTTCGCCCAGGGCGCGAAGCCGTGGCTGATCAGCTCTGCCAGGGGCGAGCGCGGCACCATGACATGCTCGGAGACGAGCATCTCCAGTCCCGCAAACCAGGTGCGGCCGATCAGATAGGCTGCCGGTCGACGCTCATCGATCCGTCGCCCGAGCAAAACGACCACGGCCTCGCGCTCGGTGTCGGTCACGCGGCACTGGCCGTACTCGGCAATCAGCTCAAGTGGCATCTTGAGCGCATCGGCAACCAGCCAGGCTGCTTCATCGAACGCGTTGTCTGTGCCATGGCCAAAGTGGAGCCCGGCCTCGGTGAAGCGGCAGCCCCCCCAACGCACGAGGTCCTGGATCGTTTGCAGCTCGTCGGTTTCAACCGGCATGGCGACAGGGGTTCTCGCTTGTGCCCAAGGGAACTGCTCGGCACAACGGCAACGCAGGCGCTGCTCAGTCGGCGCGCAGGGGTGTGCGGCCTAGCGCATCAACGAGTAAACTACCGATCCTGTTGAAGCGAGCCGAATCGCTAAGCATAGCATCGCTTATCGGTCAGCTGGCGAGACGATGCACCCGCCACCTGATCTAGGCCAAGATCCGCGCCCGGCCCGACGCGCTTCGCCGACTGTTGAAGACGATGATATACCAAAAGCATCCCAATTGATGGCACGGCATAGTGGAGGGTCGGGTGGCGGCGAGCGGGGGTGTCGACGGCATGGATGCCGTCGTCAAGCCTCCAAGGACGGATTCACGGCGTCCCCCGATCGCCGTTGCCCGACCCGGAGCGGGCTCGCAACGCCGAAAACTGATCTGCGATGGGTATAAAAGCCAGCGCTAGCGGATACCGTCACTCGGGGACGGCCTTACGGAGCCGATCGCTGGCAAGATCGGCACGCATGGCGCAGAAGCGCTCGTCAGCGTTCAGAAGACCGCCAGAAACCCCACCCCCGAGCCCATCCCCAAAGACTCGTCGGCCATGGAACCGGCGATGCAACAGAAGCTGAGCCAGAAGGCAGCTCAGGCGCTATGAGCTTCGACAGAAATCCCTTAAGCTGCGCGCTGTTTACTTAGGGCTGCTTGGCGTTTCTCGATCTGCTCTTCCGGCCGCCGATCGCGCTGACCGCGCTCGACCAGGTCCGCCAATGAGATCTCACTCAGGAACGTGAAGATCTCATCGCTGAGTTGGTCCCAGAGGCTGTGCGTCAGGCAGCGCTCGCCACCTCGACAGTTCTCGCGGCCCCCACAGCGGGTGAATTCGACCCACTCGTCGACTGCACAGATCACGTCGGCGATTGTGATCTCGGCGGCGGGTTTGCCAAGATAGTAGCCTCCGCCTGGACCTCTAATCCCTCGAACCAGCTGCTTTGCGCGCAGAGCCGCAAATAGCTGCTCGAGATAAGACAAGGAGATACCCTGGTTGACCGAGATGTCGGCCAGCGTTACCGGCCCTCTGCCCGAGTTGAGTGCGAGATCGAGCATAGCGGTGACGGCATAGCGGCCCTTGGTGGATAGTCTCATGGTGTGATGCCTTAAGGTTGACGCGGCCTTTTCCTAGTTACGTACTTGGTTTTGCGAGAACCGATTGTCAAGCAAAATGCTCAAGATTTTTGCTCTCCCTCACAGCGACACTGAATTCGATGGTCGGATCGGCGGCGATCAAGGCTACGACTGCCATCGAATCGCGCAGAGCCGCCGGATGAAGACGCAGGATGAAGTCACTGTGCCCATCGGACATGCCCATGGGCTCCAGGCCCCGGCGTTGAGCCTCAGCGGCGACCTGCTCGCCTGGCTGGTTCGGCAGCTTGACGGCTGCCTGGTTCCCAGCTGGCAACCCTAGCCTAGGCCCGTTTCCTACTTCTGCAGCAACTGAGCCCCGATGCCGCGCGTTGATACCGAAAGCTTCTACCGTCACGCTTTAGCGCGTTACGGCGATAACGCCGAAGGCGTGCACTGGCGCTCCACCGAAAGCCAGCAGATCCGATTCGAGGTCCTGCGCAACCTCCTGCCGTCGGATCTCTCGCGCATCTCCCTCGTCGATGTCGGTTGCGGCCTCGGCGACCTTCACGTCTTTCTCGCCGCTCGTAACGATCTACCGCGCCAGTACATTGGCCTCGATGCCGTCGAGGCGATGGTCGAGCGCGCCCGTGCGCGCACAGGCTGCGCGATCATGCGCTGTGATGTGCTCAGCGACCCCCTGCCTGACGCCGATTGGTACCTCGCAAGCGGCGCCATGGCGCTGTTGACGCAGGAAGAGACCGGGGCCTTCATTGCGCGCTGCTTGAACGCCGCCCGCCAGGGGCTTGTGTTCAATCTGCTGAAGGGGAGTCATCAGTCGCTCACCTTCAACTATCTGATGCCCGAAGCAGTCGAGGTCTGGGGGGCGGAGATGGATGTTGACGTAAAGATCGTCGAAGGCTACCTCTCGGGCGATTTCAGCGTCGCCATGATGCACAAAGGCGGCGAATGACCGCGCCTTGCGGGCGGGAACCAGCGGAGCCCTCCAGGATTCTGTTAGACTGCCGATTACTTTTCAGCGACAGAGGAACCGCTCATGGCCGTCGTAGAGCTCAACGAGCAGACCTTCGAGCAGACCATCAACGACAACCCCTTCGTCATCGTCGACTTCTGGGCAACCTGGTGCGGCCCCTGCCGCTCGTTTGCGCCTGTCTTCGAAAAGGTCTCGAACGACCACGAGGACATCGTCTTCGCCAAGGTCAACACCGAAGAAGCCCAGGGCATCGCTGCCCACTTTCAAATCCGCTCGATCCCGACGCTGATGATCTTCCGCGACAATGTGATCATCTTCTCGCAGCCGGGCGCACTCCCCGAGAGCTCGTTTCGAGAGCTGATCGGCAAGGCGAAGGAGCTGGATATGGATCAGGTGCGCGCTGACATCGCCAAGCAGCAGGGCGGTAACGCCTAAGATTCAGCCCACCGCAGGTTTCTTTCCATCTCGGCTAGCATGGCTGCCCTAGCACAGGAGGCGGCCATCCAATCGACCGGGCCTACGCCACCCTTGCGCTACACGGGCCCCCAAAGACGCGATGCAGGCATCTACGTTTTCTTTCTCTCGCCTCGTACTGCTGACGCCGCCGCCCGACGTCGGCGGTTTGATGGCCCTGTGCGAAGAGAACTATGCGGCGTTGATGCGGCTCGCGCCGGCCCTAGCCCAACTCGATGGTCAGCTCTGCTCGACACCTGAAGGCAGGGCGGAGCTGTCACTCTCGATTCTCGAGCAATCGCCCTATACCACGACGCTGCGTCTCACCCATGTGCTGCGTGGCGAGCCGCCTGCTCAGACCGGCCATCAGCACCCATCAGAGCCGGACGCGATTCTGCGCGCCTACCACGACGCCGAGCAGGTCGAGGTTCTCAACCTGAGGCAAACGGTGCTGCCAATCCTCAGCCACTACCAAGCACCCGCCTTGGCCGCGAAGTGGCGTGCCAATCTGTTTGTCTCCAAATGGCTCGGGTACTGCCTGCACCAGGGTTACCGATTCCCCCTGAGCGCAGGGTCGGCCACCGCTGCAGATACCCGAGAGCTGCTTCCAAGCGCCTAGTCCGTCGCCCAGAGTACGAACCAGGCCGTAGGAACCAGGCCGCACAGACCGAGCCGCCCAGACTGGACCAAACAGACCGGGCCGAACAGAAGGCCAGCACCGCTTTACCGGCTCCTTCTCGGATGCGGGGCACGGATGCTCAGTACTCGAAGCTCCACTGCAGCCCGGCTTGGGGGGCGATGTGCAACCGTTTGCGGTGAGCAGCGAGCGGTGGGTCCATAGGCTCCCTGTCCGTGGCGCCAAGTTCGACCAAGATCTCGGCACGTTGATCGAGCCAGCGCTCGAGGTCGCTTGCGCCCGAGAGCGAGATCCGACGCTCGGCGCCGGTCACTAGCGCGAGCACCTGCAAACGCTCCGACGCATCGAGATCGCTCAGCAAATCCGGCAGCGGCCGCGGCAAGAGCAGGAAGAACCCGGCACCAAACTCATGGATCGCCATCCGAACAAACCGCCTCGGCGCCGCCGCCTCGAGCGAGGAGGCGATGATCAGGGCACGGTCCGGGTAGCGCGCGCTCAATCGCATCAGCGCTCGCCGCATCAGCAGATCGAGCCGCGCCCCCATCACTTCCTCCTCTAAGGTCCTATTCGCTGCCAGGCCGACCAGAAGCATGCGCAGCACCCCGAGCCCGGAGCGCGCCAGCAAGGTTGGCACTAGCCGCACCGCGAAGCGATCCAGATCCTTCATCGGCCCAGACAGCTGCTGATAGGGGATCAACTGCGGGTGATGCTTGCGGGCGTTATCGCGTGTCGGCGCATAGGACCAGCCGTCTAGCCAGCGGTCCGCGGCCCAGCGGTCATGCTCGATCACTGCCAACCGCTCGACCTCAACCGGTGCAAAGGCAAAGGACTCGACTTGGCTCTCAGGGACTGCCTGGCAGTCGGTCATCGCCAGCTTCGCCCAGAGATGATCGGCCTGGTGGCGATTCGCATCCCGATAGGACGAGGCCAGTGTCGACCAGGGCTGCCCCGCCGGCTCAAGAGACGGATCACGTCCCTGGGCCTCAGTGGTATCGCAGTAATGCTCATGGATGACGCGCGCCAGCTCATCACCCCGCCCCTCGAGCAGGAACGCCCGATCAAGCGCGAGCGCTGTTTGGCTGAACGGGATCAGTTGGCCATCCCAATCGCTCAGCTCGCCGTCAGCAATGGCATCGCCAATCTCGACGAAGAACGGCGGCGAGCGCTGCTGTGCATCCAGCAGCTGTGTAACCAAGGCCTGCGCCTGACGCAAGGCGTCAGGGGCCGATGTCGGTGCCGGTTGTCTCCGCTGCCCTGACGTTCGCGCTGGGCCCGATGCTGGCCCTGATGCTGATGCTGAGGCTGGCGCTGATCCTGGCTCCGATCCTGATCCTGATGCTGATTCTGACGCTAGCTTTGGGATCGGCTCGATACAGACCACCGCCGCCGTCACCGGCGGAGCAGCAGCCAGGTTGGCTGTCTCCAGTGATCCGAACCTGAGATCGGCAATCTCGTGCGCCTGCGGATAGGCCCGGGTAAAGGTCTGCTCCCAAGCCGTAGCCGCGTCACTCAGCAGCGTAAAGCGAGTCCTTTGCTCGCCGTAACCGCTGATGCGCAGCGCCTGTAACAACAGCGCGTCGGCAAACGGGCTGCGACCCAGGACCAGGAGGTGGATACGCTGACCGAAGAGCGGATCAGCTCCCCAATGCAAGGGCCAGCTCGCGAGCAGTCGCCGAGCCGCAGCTGTGGGGATCGAGACCTGCTCGAGTTGGACATGCTCGGGACAGTCTGTCTCTGCCGAGGCCCGGGCATTGGCGCTCGGTCCAGGACCAGCGTCGATGATCAGTACCCGCCGCGGCGACGGACGGCGCGTCTGCTCGAGCCTCGCCCTCAGGTTGCGAAGCAGCGTTAGGGGCTTGTCCAGATCGACGAGCAACCAGACATCCGCCTGCAACAGCTCGCGGGTCCGGATATCAGCGCCCCGAGCCCTGGTCAATCGCTCAGGCCCGCCGCCCAGAGCGCGGGCGCAGGCCTCGGCGACGGCACCCTGCCCGAACAACAGGAGCCGGCGCCGACGTCCGCGCCCCCACAGGATCGACATCAGAGCATCGCCATCAGTGCGCCCAGATTACCGAGTCTGGGATCAATCGCTCTGGTGCAGCAGGTTGCCGGCTTCATCGAGCACCGAGACAGTGATCGGTATACCAGCCCGCACACTCGCCGAGACCACACAGAAGTCTTCAAAGAGGGTCTTACACCGCTCAAATCGCTTGGATTCGGCCAGCTCCTGCGCAACGATCATCTGCACCTCCATGCGGCCGATACGCAAGCGCTTCTTCTCGTTGCGCACCATCACGCAGGTCACCGCGGTGCGCAGACTCTGATCCGGCGGCTCTTCCTTGCCAATGCAGTAGAGCAGGCTCGCTGAAAGACAGTTGCCAACCGCGGCGGCGAGCAGCCGTGAGGCGTTGGGTCCATTGGTCTCACCCAACGGCGGCGGCTCATCCATCAACAGATCGGCGGCGCGCTTCCAGTCGAACGCAGCATTGATCTCGAAGCCCTCGCGCTGCTCGAGCTGGATGGTAAAACGGCCCTCCTCGGTCGCTTGTGAAGCGCTATTCACAGTCGTCATACTCGTCTCCGTCGCCGTGAGTCTGGACCGCAGCTGCTGTTGCCGGCCCGGGTTCTTCGAATCGCGCCGGCCGCGCACGGCAGCTGCTCGCGTTGGTGTCGCATGGCGTGAGACCGCCCGCCAATCACCGCTCGGAATCAGCGTGCGGTCGCGGACCGAGCCGCGATAGAGGTAGGTCCATGCGCGGCCAAAGCGCGTCGCGAGCAGGCGCCGATCATAGAGTCGTGGATAGTCTTCGAGCACGTCGAGTGCCTTGAGGCCCGCCTGGTCGACTCGATAGAGCTCGCCCGACACCGCGGTTCGACCACCGGCAATCAGTCCCGGATAAGCGCCGAGCTGCAACAGGCTAAAGCGCGGCTCGGTGCGATGCTCACCGACCCATTCAGCGTCTTGAAGCAGCCGATGATTGACCTCACCGCGCAACAGGGTGCCATAGACAAAGACCAGATGCCGCATCAGAACCGCCCAAGACCTCTTTGCTCGCTCCTTCCAGGCCCTAGCTCGCCGGCGAGCCGGTCAAGCCTCGCCGAAGGCCATCAAGAAGGCGTCGACAAAATCTGCGTATTCGCTGTCCTTCAACTGATTGATGCCGGCCGCGGCCTTACGGCCACCGCCGGTCTCGAATTGTCGGCAAAGCACATCAGCCCCATCCGGCCGGTCGATCGGCGCACGCACGCTGACGAGAAACCCGCCCTGAGCGAGCCGGGTGAGCATGGCATGGGCGCGCATCGGCGCCTGCTGTGCGAGCGCATTGGCATAGACTCCCGCGACTCGGCGCGCCCAGGGCGCGGCCGGAAGCACCATGAGCAGATGCGTCTCACTTCTATGCTCCGGGATTTGCGCACGCGCCCGCGCCATATCGTCCGCATAGCCGGTTTGCAGCGCAGCAAAGGCATCATCCTGGCGGACGAACTCGAGCGGATCGGCGTAGGGCCGCAGCCGTGCAAACAAGACATCTGGCGGAAAATGCAGATCCTCAACGGTGGCACCATAACCGTTGTAGTTCAGCAGGATGCCGAGCTCGCGCAGCTGCTCAAGCTCATCCTGCCTCAGTCCCAGTGACTGCGCTGCCGTCCGTGCGGCGGTGTCGAAGTTGTCACCGAAGGTACCGACAACGGCCCAAGCCCGTTGGCGGCCCTGCAAGAGATCATCGACTAGGAGGCTCGTGCCCCGATCAGCCGTTGTGTCGATATGGGCCTTGAGATTCGGATGGGCTGGGATCTCACCGGGGTAGTGATGATCGACGTAGCGAACGCTCACGCCACGCGCAAGCAGGCCCATCAACGCATCGCGATTCTTGTCGAGCGAGATATCCAGCGCCGTGACCTGATCTTCGGCAACGGCTGGCACCTGCCGCAGGAGCGCGATATCGCGCTTGGTGCCAGTAATCAGGACCGCCCGCTCGGCATCTGGCTCGGTCAGATGAAGCTGCTGCAGGGCGCAGAGACCATCTGCATCGCCATTGAAGACATCGTAACGGGTCATTCGGTCGAACCTCTTGCATCGGTTTCAAGCATTCAACAGCCTGGGATGAGCTTAACGCGCGGATGACACCCATGCCCAGGTGGCGGCTCTCACCATCGATCCTATCGACATCAACAGACCGCCAACCCGGCTAGGGCGAGACCAATTCAGCGCGACAGGTTCTCAGCCCAGCGATGCCAGCCCCGCGATGTCAGCCCAGGAATATCAGCTCGACAATGTCCGCCAGGTCAATCGCAATTGAGGCCCAAGCGCGTCCCAAACGAGGTCTAGACGCGCTCAAGATGCCATAGATCACAATAAGACGCCCCTTCTGCTGGCCCCATGTCCGGTCAGCCGAGTAGAATTCGCAGCGCTTGTGCCGTCGGCGGATGTCTAGGCACAGTCCTGCATTGCTTCTCGACCTCTATCTCTCGACCGGCCCGAAGACAGGCCCCCCATTGATGACCGACGACAACGATTTTGAGGCCCTGCTCAAGGAGCTAGAAAAGACCGAGCAGGCCCTGGCTGCTCGTCCAAAGGTAGGTGACCGGGTTCAGGGCACCATCATCGAGATCGGCGAGGAACATGCGTTCGTCGACATCGGCGGCAAGGCCGAGGCGACCATGGAGCTGACCAATCTGCGTGACGCCGACGGCCAGATCAACAAGGTTGTCGGCGATACCATTGAGGCCGCGGTGACCGGCGTCGACCCTGATAGCGGCACCCTTGTGCTTGGGAGTCGTCACGGCCGCCATGCCCATGGCACCGATCAGCTCGAGGCCGCGTTCCAGGCCGGCACCCCGGTCGAGGGTCAGATCACCGGCACCACCAAAGGCGGCCTCGAGGTCCAGATTGCTGGCCAGCGCGCCTTCTGCCCGGCCTCGCAGGCCGACCTGCGCTTCATCGAGGACCTATCGATCTTGGTCGGCGAGCGGTCCAGCTTCCGCATCACCAAGCTCGAGGGCGGTCGGCGCCTGAACCTGGTGGTCTCGCGGCGTGCCGTGCTCGAAGAAGAGCAGGCCCAGCGCGCGGCCGCGACACGCGCCAAGCTCGAGCCCGGCGCCGTGCTGCCCGGCACCGTGGTCGGACTGCAGGAATTTGGCGCCTTCGTCGACTTGGGTGGCGTCGAGGGCATGATCCATATCAGCGAGCTCGCCCTGGGCCGGGTGCGTCATCCCGAAGAGGTCCTGAGCATCGGTCAAGAGATCGAGGTCGCGGTTCTTCGCATCGAGCAGACCAAGAACCCTAAGCGTCCAGAACGGATCGCGCTCTCGATTCGGGCCTTGGCAAAGAATCCCTGGTCAGACGCTGGTCAGCGCTACCGCTCCGGAACCCGTGTGCGCGGCCGCATCGAGCGTCTCGAGCCATTCGGTGCCTTCGTTGAGATCGAGCCTGGCCTCACAGGGCTAGCCCACGTCAGCGAGCTCGGCGCAGGTCGGCGCGTCGATCATCCGAAGGATGTGGTGCAGGTTGGCCAGGAGGTCGATGCCGTGATCGTCCAGGTCGATTCCGAACGCCGCCGCATTGGGCTCTCGCTCGCATCGGATCGCATCGCCGAGGCCGAGTCCAACACCCCACAAGCGAGTACCGCGCAGCCGACGTCATCAACAAGATCGTCGAGCAAACACCACGCTGAAGAGAGCGCCGAGGACGCAGGCGTCGGCACCCTAGGTGAGCTGCTGAAGGCTCAGCTTGGGCAGGATGAGGCCTAATCTGTTACATCCAATCCGTTACATCCAATCCGTTATTCAGGTGACCACCGACAATGCCCTGAGCGGGAGAGCCCTAGACAAT
>NZ_JBUDPI010000078.1:0-12610 GCF_054919635.1 Halochromatium sp.
GCTGAGCTCCTGGGCCCGCTTGAGATCCGCGGCCTGTTCTTCGGTGATCACGCCGGCGGCGACGGCCTTCTTGCACAGGGCGTCGACGTTGACCGGGGCGGGCACTTTCTTCAGCGCGGTGCGCACGGCGTGCTCGGCCGGCTCGGCCTTGAGCACGGCCTCGAAGGCCTGCAGCACGATGCCCGTGCCGTCGTCGGTCTGCGACTTGAAGGCGCCGGCGATCAGGCGCTCGCGACTGGCCGAGTCGGTCAGCAGCAGGCGGGCATCGACGGTGCGCAGGGTGGGATTGGCGAGGTCGCGATCACTGATCCAGCCCTCGAAGACCTGTGGCGCCGCAGTGCGCTCCTTGCGCCCAAGATAGGCCAGCTGCATCGCATGACCGAGGCTGTCGACCAAGCGGCGAATGCGCTCGGCCTCAGCGTCTTCCTCGGAGCCCACGGCTGGCAAATCGGAGGCCGGCGTCGCTGCCGCAGGCTTGGCGGCGACGGGCGCCGAGCCCTCCGCCTCGCTGATCATGGCGCGCTCGATTTGGCCGACGACCGCACCGGCAAGCGCATCGACTTGCTGCTTGAAGCGCTTCGAGGAACCGGTTTCGACCGGAAGATAGAGCGACTCCTGTATCGCAGGATTCGCCGACAACGTCCGGTATTGGGTTTCCGCGCTCGCGTGGTTACCTGCGCCCTGAGGCGTCTTCAGATGCAGCACGAAGATGGCGACGTTTTCCGCCGCAGCTGCCGAGCGCACCTGCTCCGCGCGCAGGCCCGTGGTCGATGCGTCACCCTCCAGTGCGCCGGCGTCGGTGATCAGTACTAGGTAACGCGCACCGAACTGCGACCAGGGGATCTCGTCGAGCGCAAGCTGCACGCCTGCGTAGGGATCTTCGTCGAAGCGGTCTGTGGTCACCGCTGCCTCGTTCAGCTGACGCGCCTTGCCAAGAAAATCCTCCGCCGAGCTGACCTCTGCGGGATCGACAAACAGACGCGCCACGTACTCGAGCTGCTTGGCGCGGGTCGGGTCCGCGCTCTCGGCGCGGAAGGCGACCAGGCCAAAGGCGACCCGGTCGAGCAGATCGGAGCCCTCGATGCGTTCGTAGACCTTGCGCACCGCCTGCCGCGCCTCGTCGATGTAGGCTTGCATCGAGATGGTCGAGTCGATCACGAACACGACCGCCGCGCGAAACGGCATCAGCTTGCGGACTTCTGTCTCGGCTGTTGCAGTAGCAGAGGTCGGCGTCGCTGAGGCTGTGGGCGCCGCTTGGGATGAACTTGAGCGCGATGCGGAGCTCGAATCAGCGCTTGGCTCAGTGACGGCAGGCAGCTCTGTCTTGGTCACGGACGCGACCTTGAGGCCCCGCATCAGGTGGCCAGCATCGGAGAAGAACTCTTCGTAGCCGAGGATCGGCAGCAGGTAGAAACGCTCATTGATGTCGATAGGCCGATCCGGCTCGATCGCCACCACGCGCTCATCGGTCTCGCCCTCGATGATGCGTTGGGTCAGCGGCCGTATCTCTGAGCCGGGATCTTCCGCCGCCATCAGCGCCTCGAGGCTCGCCCAGTCAGCGAAGAACAGGGTGCGCTCGCGGTTGGCGGCCGGATTGGTGAAGGCCACCGCCAGCTGTTGGCGCCAGGGCACGGTCTGCGCTTGGTCGACCCAACCGCGTACCTCGCCTTGAGCGTCGACGCCGACCTCAAGCCAGCTGCGCTCGCCTTGCTCTTGCCGCCCGTACACGTAGTAACGGCTAAAGGCGTCGATCAGCTCACCGGCAGCGGCGCCCGGCTGCTGCACGAGGCTCGCCCCCGGGCGCGTCAATACACGCTCGTAAAGGCTGGTTTTGTTCGGCTGCTTGAGCGCCTCGCGCTCCTGAGCCGCGTCTGCGCGAAGACCCGTCAGCAGCATCAGCCCAAAGCAAGCGGTCAAGAGCAGCGCTCGATGTCGAAACCTCATATCCATGCCTGAATCGACCCTATTCACCTGATTTACCTCCGAACAGTAGCAGAAGCGCACAACGACTGTCAGCAAGACGGGATTGGCGATATGCGCTCACGCGGATCCCGTTTCTGCTATCTGTGTTCATGGCTGTCCATCAGTAGTTCTGGCCTCTTGTAAGAGATAAGTGCAGTCAGTTTGCGTTGGCGGGTGTAGGCGATTGTCGGGCAAGCTCGACCTGAATGGCGCAGGATTTTCGTTTGCCTTCAAGGAGTATCGTCGGAAGCATCGCCGGGCACTGTGACCGGCGATGCGACGCAGAAGACGAGCGAAAAGACAAGCAAGGCGGTATGAGCCTCGAGAGAAATGGCCTTAGAATCCCGACAGCCAACCAGACAGGACACGCGCCCCATGGACACTACCCGCATTGCGAGTCTGCTGTATCCCGCGCTCGAGCCGCAGCAAACCGAGGCGGCGGCGCTCTGGAGCCATGTCGGGGCACTGCGCATGTTGGTGCGCCGACATCTGCCGCCGGTCACTGCCTCACTGTTCGCGCGCGCACATCTGGTTGACGAAGAACCTGGGCGGATCGAGTGGTACAGCGACCTTGCCGGAGAGCCGATCCCATTCGAGGTGCTGCCCGACCCGGAACGCGCTCAGATCCTCGCGTTGGTGTCCGATCGCTTGGCCAGTCTGCACCGGCTAGCCGACGAACTCGATGCCAGCGCTGACGCCGCCTCAGCGGCGGAGGCAGCGAACATCGCCTTGCTCCGACAGGCCGCGCGTTATCCGCACCCGAGCTGCATCTATCTGGTTGCCGGCGAGCCAGTGCTGACCTACTGGGGTTTAGAGCCGCCGCGTCGTGGAAGTCGGGACGCCAAGCCCATCGCCGAACGCCCGAGCAAGCCACCGGCTTGGCGCGGACGCCTGCCGCGCTTGCTCGGCGCTACGGTGATGCTGATGCTCGCCGTCGTACTCGGGCTTGGCGCCTGGCACTGGCATCAGCAGCGGCTGCAGGCAACGCTGGCTGCCGAGCTGGCCGCCGGCCTAGCGGCACAGTGCGAGCCCACGGCAATGTTGCAAGCCTTGCAGGCGCGTTTGGCACGCATCGATCCAGACGGCGAGCGCTTCCCCGAGATCCGATTTGATACCGAGCGCGAGCTGAATCGATGCGCCGATGCCGAGGAGCTTGAGACGCTGCTCAGCACCGCGCACGAGGACTGTTCCGCTCTGCCCAACATTGCCGACGCACTGGCCTATCAGGATACAAGCCTGCCGCCATTCGATGCGCTCCAGGCGCGTTTGAGCCCGCTGCAAGCCCGTTGCGCACTCGCCGAGGATCTGCACGCGCGAAGGCGCGCGCTCGACGACAACGATTGCAATGGCCTCTTGGCCCTCGCCCGAGAGGTGGAGGGCGAGCTGGAGGCCGAGCTAGAGATGAACGCGAAAGATCGTACTCGCTATCCGGTCGCCGAGCCGATCGGAGCAATCGCGACGGCCGCGGCAGCCTGCGCGATAAGCGCCGAGCTGCAGCCGCGCGTTGCACAAGCAAACGGCGACTGCGGCGCACTGCGCGCACTCGAGCGCGAGCTTGGCCAGCGCATCGCTGCGCGTGCCAATGCGCGTGCCAGCACCAGCGTCAGTACCGACACCAGTACCGGCGGCACAAAACCCAATGCCAAGACCATTGCGGAAGGCGACGTCACCCTGCACGCGAGCGCACTGCCGAGCTCGCTCGTCAGGCTCGATCCCCGGCGCGCGCCGCTCGCTGCACTGATCGCCGAGATCGACGCCGGGCTCGAGCGCTGCGCCCTCGCGGACCAGTTGACGACACGCCTAGCCGAGGCCCAGGGTGACTGTGTCGAGCTGGCCTCACTGCGCGAGATCATCAGGCGTCAAGGTCATGCCGACCCACCGTTCGAGGCGCTTATCCTGCGCGTGGAAGAGGCTAGCAGCCAATGCTCGGCATTGACGGAACTGGAGGCCCGATTTGTCCAGGCGCAAGACGATTGTGCCGCCGTGGCAGCGCTTGATCAGGCGCTGGAGCGCTGGCGCGATAACCTGCGCTTCGTCGATATCCGCGCCAGGGTCGATGCCGAACAGGCTGTCTGTGCCCAAGCCAGTGCCTTCGAGCAACGAATTACTGCGGCAGGCACTAACTGCGACACACTGCGCACCCTGTCGGAAGAGCTCGGACAAAACGCGAGCGGCGCATTCGCGCAAGCCCGGCAAACCCTGAAGGCCAAGCTCGCCCGCTGCGCGGTGCGCGAACGATTGACTCGATTGGTCGACGCCGCCGGCACCGGCTGCACTCGCCTGAAGGCCGCCGAGCGCGAGCTTGCTGGCGCATCTGGCGATGACCTCGGACCGCTTCGGCAGCGCTTGGCCAAGGCGCTCGAGCCCTGTCGGCCGAAGCCGAAACCGGAGCCAGGGTCGAAGCAGCAGTCGAAGCCAGCGTCAAGGTCGGGAGCAACGCCCTCGGTCGCCAAGGCGCCGCGCGGCGCGGGCACCTACGCGCTCAGCGGAGCCTGCCAGGGCAATCTGGTCATTTCCCCCGCCGGTGGCTACCACGGCGACCGAGTGCGCCACATCGTCACCATCGCGCCACCGGTCAGTGCGCGCATCGGCAAGGTGGTCTCAGACAACCGCGGTTGTCGCAACTGTCGCTTAAATAAACGCAACGCCACTACTTGGAGCGTCCAGCTCTATTACGGCTGCAGCGGCCGGGGCAGCGTACCAATCGCTTACAGCGCCTATGATCAGAGTGGAAAGTTGGTCTGCAGCGGCCGGGGCACCGCCCAATGCCTAGGGCGGCGACGGCCTTGAAATGCTAAACGGCAACCGCTGCGCGACATCGAGCGAGCGAGATAACAGCGCGGCTAGCGGTAAACCGACGACCGCGTCAGCACCTTGATGACTCGGCGTCTTCCTCCGCCGCCGCAGTCGCACCGGCGACACAGGGCTGGCGCTCGATGCCGGCCTCGGCCATGGCGACGGCGCGGAAGATCGCGCGGCCCTTGTTCATCGTCTCCTTCCATTCCAGGTCCGGCACCGAGTCGGCAACCACGCCGGCGCCGGCCTGAATGTGCAGTTGACCATCCTTGATCACTGCGGTGCGGATGGCGATGGCGGTGTCCATGTTGCCGTTGAAGGCGAGATAGCCGACCGCGCCCGAGTAGATGCCACGCTTGATCGGCTCGAGCTCGTCGATGATCTCCATCGCCCGGATCTTGGGCGCGCCAGAGACGGTCCCGGCCGGGAATGTCGCACGTAGCACATCCATCGCGCTCATGCCCGGCTTGAGCTGACCGGTGACGTTGCTGACGATGTGCATCACATGCGAGTAGCGCTCGACGATCATCCGGTCGGTGAGCATGACGCTGCCGATCTCGGCGACACGACCGCAGTCGTTGCGGCCGAGATCGATCAGCATCAGATGCTCGGCGAGCTCCTTGGGGTCGTCGAGCAGCTCCTGCTCGAGCGCCCGGTCCTCATCCTCGGTATAGCCGCGGCGACGGGTGCCGGCGATCGGGCGCACCGTGACCAGGCCATCCTCGAGCCGGGTCAGGATCTCGGGCGAGGAGCCGACGATCTGGAACGCGCCCAGGTTCAGAAAATACATGTAGGGCGAGGGATTGAGCCCGCGCAGCGCCCGATAGAGATCGAGCGGGCGGGCCTGATAGGGGATCGACAGGCGCTGCGAGAGCACCACCTGCATGCAATCGCCCTCGAGGATGTAGTCCTTGATGCGCTCGACCGCTCGCTTGTAGCCGGCCTCGGTGAAGCCGGAGACGAAATCGGTCTCGTCGATATGACGACCACCGGCGGTCGGATCGCGTGGGGCGCCGCGCTGCATGCGTCGCACCAGCGCATCGATGCGGCGCTGCCCAGAGTCGAGGGTGTCGCCGGCGAGCGGGTCCAGGTGGACGATGATGTACATCCGCCCTTGCAGGTTATCGAAGACCACGACCTCTTCCGACACCATCAGCAGGATGTCCGGGGTGTCCATGGTGTCGGGGCTCGGGCAGGGGTCGAGCCTTGGCTCGATATAGCGCACGGTGTCGTAGCCGAAGTAGCCGACCAGGCCACCGGCAAAACGTGGCATGCCTAGATGCTCTGCGACCTTGAAGCGCTGCTGGAAGGCCTCGATCCAGGCCAGCGGATCAGCGGCCTCGGCCTCCTCGATCAGGGTGCCGTCGCGCTCGATCAGGATGCGGTGGCCATGGACCTTCAGCACCGTGCGGCAAGGCAGCCCGATGATCGAATAGCGGCCCCATTTCTCGCCGCCCTGGACGGACTCGAAGAGATAGCTATAGGGGGCGTCGGCGAGCTTCAGATAGCAGCTGAGCGGGGTGTCGAGATCGGCGAGGACCTCGCAGATGAGCGGGATGCGATTATGGCCCTGAGCAGCAAGGGCGTGGAGATTGTCGGGGGTCATCGGGCGGACTCCATAGGATGCGGAAACCAAGGGCGGGCTCGAGCGCAGCGGTCGAGCTGCGCCATCGGCCTGCTGCTTCAGCACTGGAGCCATCTACCCCAGCCGCATCAAGCTCCAGGGCCTTGGGCCTATGGAAGGTTGAGGTCAGATGCCTGGGGCCTGGTTGTTGGAATGACCTGAGCAACGGCGGCTGCCTCGTCCTGTTAATCGGCCAGCAACGCGCTAAGCTCGGTGAAGGAGTCGATCACCGCATCGGGCTCGGCGGTGCGGATATCGTCACCGTGATTGTAGCCGTAGCTGACGCAGATGATGCCGAAGCCAGCGGCCCGAGCCGCCTTCACATCGCTGACCGAATCGCCGAGCATCAGCGCCGCGGCCGGCTCGACACCGAAGTGCGCCGCGGCATGCAGCAGCGGCACAGGACTTGGCTTCTTCTCAGGCAGCGTATCACCACTGATCACTAGCTCGAAGGCATCACGGATGCCGACCGCCGCCAGCAAGGGCTCGGTGAAGCGTGCCGCCTTGTTGGTGACACAGCCTAGCCGGTAATGGCGGGCGCTCAGCAGCTCGAGGCCCTCGCGCACGCCCGGATAGAGCCCGGAGCGGGCCGAGGTCTGCTCGGCGTAGAGGTCGAGGAAGATCGGCAGCGCACGCTCGAAGTCGGCGGCCTGTGGCTCGCCATCAAGCGCGCCGGTCAGTGCGCGTGCGACCAGCCGCTCCACCCCGTTACCCACCCATTGGCGCACGGCAGCCTCACCATGCGGCGGACGCCCCAATCGCGTCATCATCTCATCGATGCAGTAGGTCAGGTCCGGCACGCTGTCGACCAGCGTGCCATCCAGATCGATCAGGACCATGCCGGGACGGAAGGGGTACTGCATGAGGGCGTTGCCGAGGGCGAGCGATCAATCGGAGGAGGGCGCGAGCGCTGTCAGCGTCCAGCGCCTGCGAGGGCCTCGCGCATCTGGCGGATGATACCGTCGTACCGGTTCGGGTCGCTGTCTTGACCCTTGCCGAAGATACCAGAGCCGGAAACAAAGGTATCGGCGCCCGCCGCCTTGATCTCGGCGATGTTGTCGACCTTGACGCCACCATCGATCTCGAGCCGGATGTCGCGGCCGCTGGCTTCGATCATTGCCCGCGCCTCGCGCAGCTTGTCCAGCGCCGATGGGATGAAGCTCTGGCCGCCAAAGCCAGGGTTCACGGACATCAGCAGCACCATGTCGACCTTGTCGAGCTCGTACTTCAGATAGTCCAACGACGTGGCCGGATTGAACACCAAGCCGGCCTTGCAGCCCTCGGCCTTGATCAGCTGTAGGGTGCGGTCGACGTGCTCGCTGGCCTCGGGATGGAAGGTGATATAGGTGGCGCCGGCCTTGGCGAAGTCCGGGATGATCCGGTCCACCGGCTTGACCATCAGGTGCACGTCGATCGGCGCCGTCACCCCATGCTTGCGCAACGCATCGCAGATCAGCGGCCCGATGGTGAGATTAGGCACGTAATGGTTGTCCATCACGTCGAAGTGGACGATATCGGCGCCCGCGGCGAGCACGTTGTCGACCTCTTCGCCAAGACGCGCGAAGTCGGCGGATAGGATGGACGGGGCGATCAGGTCTTCTGCTGCGGCCATGGAAGCCTCCAGTTAACGGCGACGTCCGGTTGATCCAGCGTCGCGCCAAGCGGGGAAAAGACGCTCAGTGTAGCGGATCAGCTGGAATCTTTCACCGCAGTAACGACCGGCAGGGCCTCGACCCGACGTGCGATCTCATCGACCACAATGCGATAGGCCAGGCTGTCGCGGCCCCCGAAATCGCGCTCGAAGGTCGCCCGCGACATGCTCTCCGGCAGCCAGTCGACGGCTGGCATGATGTCGTCCTCGCTGAGACCAGCCCGCGCCATCTGCTGGATTTGACCTGCACTACGCGCGTCAGCGGTGGCGAGCTCGGCGAAACGGTTGCCAGCCTGATTGGCTGCAAGGTCTGCGAAGTTGAAGCCGCTGGTCGTGCTGGCATCATCGAGCTCTTTTGCCAAGCCAATGAGATTGGCCAAGCCGCTCCCGGCTTGCAGCAGCAGGGCGGCCGAGGTGAAGAAGTGCTGCGGGATATCATCGCGACCACGCATCCGCACCGCGATCGGAGGCGGAGGCTCGGCGCCGCTCGGGTCTGGCAGGCTGCGTCCGTTTACATAGGCCGCGAGCGCCAGGATCGCAGCCCGGTTCTCGGCCACGGCATCGGCCGAATCGGCGGGCGCCGTGGCGATCAGGGCTGACAGTAGCTCAGCGGCATTCAGCGGCTGCCGATCCCTCTGCAGCAGATCCAAACCTGCCAGACGGCGTTGCGCAGCAAGCACTCGGGCCTTCTCGCCTCCAGCCAGAACCGCAGCCAATGGATCACCGCTGCCGACACCTTCTGCACCGGGCGGCCCGCTGGGCTGCACACCGGGCTGCAACCGGACAGCCTCTGCAGAGAGCTCGATGCCGGTGGGCAGCGTCGAGACATCGAAGGCCGCCAATGCCTGATCCATCATCAGCTCGGCGATGGCGGCCGGAACGGGCAGACCGCCAAGCTCGACGCGCTCGATGTCGAGCACGCCATTGGGCGCAACGAGCAGCGCGCTCAAATTCAGCCAGCCCCCTACCTCAGGTGGTAAGGGCAAGGCGATCTGGACATCCGCGCTGCCTTCGCCCAGACCAATCCGCAAGCGGCTGTCTTGGATCTGCTCGGTCAGAAGGACCGCGAGGATATCGAGATCCGCCGGGGTGATCGCGACCGGCTCGCCATCAGGACTGCCGCCAGCCCCGACCCCGTCCAGCAATCGCTGATGCAGCAGCTCCTTGCCTTGACGACGCTGCTCGGCACTGATCTCCGGCATCGGCTGCAGGCTCGGCGCTGAATCGCGCATCAGCAGGAGGATCGCAGCTAGCCCGATGACCAACAGCAAGACCAGGCCGAGCAATCCAGAAATCAGTCGTAACATCGTCTGACAGCCTCAACAACAAGACTCAAAGCAGAAACAGCGTCGCCAGCCCCAAGAAGCTGAGAAAGCCGACGACGTCGGTGACAGTGGTGAGGATGACGCCGCCGGCGAGCGCGGGGTCGATACCAAAGCGATCGAGCATCAACGGCAGCAAGGCACCGGAGAGCGCCGCCGCAAGGACGTTGAGGACGATAGCGGCGGCAATAATCAAGGCGATGCTGCTGCTACCGAACCAGAGCAAAGCGATGCCAGCCACCACCAGCGCCCAGAGCAGACCGTTGAGCACGGCAACGGCCATCTCCTTAGAGACCAGCCAGTGGATGTTCTTCGCCGAGAGCTGCCCGAGCGCGATGCCCCGGATGGCGAGGGTCAGGGTCTGGGTGCCGGCGATGCCGCCCATACTGGCGACGACCGGCATCAAGACAGCAAGCGCGACCACCTTCTCGATGGTGGCCTCAAACAGGCCAATGACCCAGGCCGCGAGAAAGGCGGTCATCAGGTTGATGCCGAGCCAGACCGCACGCCGGCGGGCGCTGAGCAGCACCGGTGCAAACATGTCCTCGCCTTCGCTGAGACCCGCATGACCGAGGAACTGATGCTCGGCCTCTTCTCGAATCACGTCCATTACATCATCAACGGTGATACGCCCGAGCACCCGGCCGTCCGGATCGGTCACCGGCGCTGAGATCAGGTCGAGCTGCTCGAATCGGTTGGCGACCTCGCGCGCCGTGGTCTCGGCCGCGATCGGCTGGACGTCGAGGGTCATGACCTCGGCGACCGACGCATCGGGGTCGTTGGTGAGCAGGTCGGTGAGGTAGAGCACGCCAAGATAGCGGCCTTGGCGGCTCACCACGATCAGGTTGTCGGTCAGCTCAGGGAGCCCATCCTTGCGCCGCCGCAGATAGCGCTGGACCACATCGAGGGTCACCTCCGGGCGCACCGTGACCATATCCGGATTCATCAGCCCGCCGGCGCTATCCTCGGGATAACTGAGCGCGGTCTCGAGGCGCTCGCGACGCTGCTCGTCTAGCGAGCTCAAGACCTCCGAGGTGACCG
This sequence comes from Halochromatium sp., assembly GCF_054919635.1. Lineage (NCBI taxonomy): Bacteria > Pseudomonadati > Pseudomonadota > Gammaproteobacteria > Chromatiales > Chromatiaceae > Halochromatium > Halochromatium sp. The sequence continues at coordinate 10,397 of NZ_JBUDPI010000078.1, forward strand.
TTGCCGGCAGGTCCTGGACCAGGTCGGCCAGGTCATCGACGTCGAGACCCTCGGCGGCCGCCAGGATCTCGGTCGCGTCCATGCCACGGATGATCTCATCACGCACGTCATCGTTGAGATAGAGCAGCACTTCACCCTCGGCGGCATCATCCACCATCTGCCAGACGAGCTTGCGCTGCGGCGGCGGCAGCGACTGCAGCACATGAGCGATCTCAGCCGGATGCAGCGCATTGAGCATCCGCGTGGCCTTGCGCACGGAGCCGCTCTCCAACACCTGGTGGAGCAGATCGATGCGGTCAGCCTCCGGATGGTTCTCGATGGACTCGGTCATGCGGCGGGTCTCGGTCAGCAACAGGGCGGCGGCGATGCGGCCTTAGAGCCGCGGCGAGACCCTCAGTGTAGCGAGAATTCCACAGCGATCGCGAGGGGAGGAACTAAGGCTGCTCGTGGCCGCTCGTCGCTGCTCGTGACAGGCCGGCGAGATCGGACGCAGCCATTGCTGCGGGATTGGATCAGCACCGGATTGCTCGATTCAGATCCTTAGGATCGGCTACGGAGGTCGCCGATGAGCCCTGTGCGGGCCCAGTGCTGGCCCCCAGTGCTGGTCCCGGTGCCTAGTCGTTTGCAACCTCGTTAACGGCCTCCAGAAGCTGCGCTGGCGTCAGGTCGTCGAGACGATCCATGAGCTGATCCATTCGGTTGCTGATACGCCCGACGTCGCAGCCGCGCACGATCTCCTTCACCTCGAGCAGCGAGGCCGGCTGCATGCTCATCTCGCGGAGACCAAGGCCCAGCAATACAGCCGTGTAGCGCGGATCACCGGCCATCTCGCCACACATGCTCACGCGCGTGCGCGATTCCGCAGCGCGACTGAGCGTTATCCGGATCAGTCGGAGCACGGCAGGGTGCAGCGGCTCGTAGAGATAGTTGACGGTGTCGTCGACGCGGTCGATCGCCAAGGTGTATTGGATCAGGTCGTTGGTCCCGATCGAGAGGAAGTCGACACGCTTCGCGATGCCGCCTGCGCAGAGAGCAGCGGCTGGAACCTCGATCATCGCACCAACCGGCATCAGTGGATCGAACGCCAGACCCTGACGGCGCAGGGTGCGCCGGGTCTCGGCGACCATACCCAACACGGTTTCGACCTCGGCAATGGTCGAGATCATCGGCAGCATGAGCCGCACGGGGCCGTGCGCCGATGCGCGCAGGATCGCACGCAGCTGCGGCACAAATAGGGCTGGCTCGCGCAGACAAAGGCGAATCGCCCTGAGCCCGAGTGCGGGATTGGTCAGATTGCCGGCAGCACCGGTAATCCCATCGACCTGCTTGTCCATGCCCAGATCGAGGGTGCGGATGGTGAGCGGGATACCATCAAGCCCGCGCATCACCGCCAGATAGGTTTCCAGATGCTCTTCTTCATCTGGCAGTCCGATCCGATTCAGAAATAGGAACTCCGTGCGGTAGAGTCCGACGCCAGAGGCGCCACTGGAGCGCACGGCTTCAACGTCCTCGGGCAGCTCCAGATTGGCCAGCAAGACCACCGGCACGCCATCACGGGTGGTCGAGGGCTCGCGCACCAGCTCTCGCAGCCGATGACGACGTTGGTCGACACTGACCAAACGCTTGCGATAGTGTGCCAGGATGCTCTCATCGGCACCGGCCAGCACGGTCCCGCTCTCGGCATTGACCACCAGCAGCTCGTCTTGGCGCAGCAGATGGGTGGCGTTGTGCACGCCCATCACCGCCGGGATATCGAGGCTGCGGGCCAGGATCGCGGTGTGCGACATCGGGCCGCCGTGCTCGATGACGAAGGCGCTGATACCGCGATGGCGCAGCAGGATGGTATCGGCTGGGGTCAGATCATCGGCGACGATGACCCGGTCCTTGAGATCGCTTGCCGCGATCGATTGTGCCGTCGGCTGACCGCTCAAGAAGACCTGGATCTGGCGCACGACATGGTCGACGTCATCGCGCCGCGTGCGCAGATACGCATCACCCATCGCATCGAAGACCTCGACCAGGGTGTCGCGCTGGATCTGCAGCGCCCAACTGGCATTGATGCTGCGGTCGCGGATGAGATCACGCGTCGCATCAACCAGCGCCGAATCCGTGAGCATCAAGAGGTGGGCATCGATGAACTCGGCAATATGCAGGGGTGTCGAGTCGGGAATCTGATCGCGAACCGACTCGAGGTGGCGCTGGGCGCAGTCGAGC